>CALMNY010000219.1 GCA_937872125.1 uncultured Candidatus Competibacteraceae bacterium
GCCGGGCTTCGATGTCGCGGCGAGCGTGCTCAATCGGCTCGATGATGGAGGCTTTGGCCGTGCGGTAGTCCAGGCCGTACACCAGCGCGGTGGCCGTTTTGAGGTCGCCGGCTTGCACGGCGGCGAACGCCTGATTTTCCAGGCCGATGAGGGCGTCGGAATTGCGCTTGGCCTGGTTGATGCGCTCCATCTCCTCGGACAGAAGGCCCAACTGCCGCAACTCCGCAACGGCCTGGTCCCGCGACCGGATCGCATGGAGTTCGGTTTGAAATTCGTGCCGATAACGTTCGTCGCCAGTGGCGGCGTAGGCGCGCACCGCGTTGGTGAGGATGTCGCTGCCGCGGATGAGCTGGGTGGAGGCCCGGATGGCGGTAACCAGCGCTTCGAACGCCTGTTTGCGCTCCGCCAGATAATAGGCAGCCAACTCGCTGGTACCGATACTGAAACCGGAGAGTAGAAAGACGATGACCGTAATCAACTTGCTGATGCTGTTGATGCGCATGTCGTTTCCAGGAGATCCAGCATGCTTCGAGTAGTGCCCCGCATGGGTTTGTACGAGCCGTTATCGCATTATGGCACAATGACAACATGGTTTTGAGTGGACTGCGCACCGCGCTTTCCCATACTTCACCGGATACTCATGATGGAACCACTGACCCGCATCGAACAGCATTTCGCCGCCAGCAACGCGGCCAAGCAACGCACCCTCGCCACCATGGGGCCGCGCATCGTCCAGGCCGCCGAACTCCTGGCGGAACGGCTGCGGCAGGGCTACAAGATTCTGGTCTGCGGCAACGGCGGGTCCGCCGCCGACGCCCAGCATTTCGCCGCCGAACTGGTCAACCGCTTCGAGATCGAACGGCCGGGATTAGCCGCCATCGCGCTCACGACCGACAGTTCGGCGCTGACCTCCATTGCCAACGACTATGCGTTCGACCAGATCTTCGCCCGCCAAGTCTGCGCTCTGGGGCGGCCCGGCGATGTGTTGCTGGCGATTTCGACCAGCGGCAATTCACCGAACGTTCTGGCCGCGCTGGCCGCCGCGCGGGAACAGGGACTGGCCACAGTGGCGCTCACCGGCCGCGATGGCGGACGCATGGCCGGGCAACTGGGCGAGGGCGATATCGAACTTCGCGCGGCGGCGGCAGCGACGGCGCGGATTCAGGAAGTCCACATTCTGCTCATCCACTGCCTGTGTGATCTGGTGGATCATCAACTGTTTGGCGAGGAGAAACCCACATGAACGCATGGCCAATCCATTCGGCGGCGGCGGTTCTGGCGGCGACGCTGCTGACCGGTTGCGTCCCCATCCTGGTGGGCGGCGCAGCCATGGGCGTCGGCGTGGTGCACGACCGGCGCACAGCAGGAACCGTGGTGGACGATCAGACCATCGAGCTGAAGCTGTACGACGCGCTCGACCGGCAGTTACCACCCGGCAATCACATCAACATCACGGCCTATAACAGCGCCGTGCTGTTGAGCGGCGAAGCGGTGTCGGCGCAGGCCCGACAACAGGCCGAGCAGATCGCCCGCACTCTGCGCGAACCTCCTGTTCGAGAAGTTTACAACGAACTGGTCATCGGTCCGCCCAGCGCACTGTCCAGCCGCAGCAACGATACTCTGCTAACCACCAAGGTGAAAGCCGCACTGCTGGGGATCCATAACATCCCGGATTTCGATCCCAGCCGGGTGAAGGTGGTGACGGAACGGGGAGTAGTCTATCTGCTGGGGCTGGTGCGGCCCCAGGAAGCGGATGCCGCCACCGATGTGGCCAGCCAGGTGAGCGGTGTGCGCCAGGTGGTGACGCTGTTTGAATTTATCCGCTGAGCGCAGCGGCTATTTCACGATCTTCAATACCGGCTTGCGGCTGGGACGCGGCGGTTGGTCCGGCTTGTCCGGCGGCGGGGGCGACTCCTCGCTGCTCGGCTCTTCGCCAAAAGCCATGCCCTGCCCGTTCTCGCGGGCGTAAATCGCCAGGACGGCCCCCACCGGGATCTGGATGGCGCGGGACACGCCGCCGAAGCGGGCGCTGAACTCGATCCACTCGTTGCCCAGCCGCAGATCGCGCACCGCCGCTGGATTGATGTTGAGTACGATCTGCCCCTCGCGCACGTGCTGCTTGGGCACGATCACCCCCGGTGCTTCCGCGTCCACCAGAATATGTGGCGTCAGGCCGTTGTCTTCAATCCACTCGTACAGGGCGCGGATCAGATAAGGGCGGGTCGAGGTCATAGCGGGTCGGTCGGAAGGTAAAAGCAGCGATGAGGAAGAGGATTTCAGGAATCAGGGATTGGCGAAATCGCCAATCCCTGATGATCTGTTAGTGCACGTCCTTCCAGTACTCTTTCTTGAGCAGGTAGAACACCACGGTCAGCAGCGCCAGGAACAGCAACACCCAGATGCCGATCCATTGGCGCTCCAGTTGGATGGGTTCGCCGACGTAGGCCAGGAAGTTGGTCAGATCCGCCATCGCTTCCTTGAACTCGGGCGGACTCATGCTGCCGGGTTGCACCAGTTCGAAGCCCTTGAGGACCTTGGCTTCGTTGCCATCATGGTCCTTGTGGACCTCGTAGACCGCTTTTTGCATCCCCTGCAATTCCCACAACACGTGCGGCATGCCGGCGTTCGGGAACGCGGCATTGTTCACGCCAAAGGGCCGGGTCGGGTCCAGATAGAAGGTTTGCAGGTAGGTGTAGAGGTAGTCCACGCCGCGCGACCGGGAGATGACGGTCAGATCGGGCGGAGTGACGCCGAACCAGCGCTTGGCGTCCGCCTTGGGCATGGCGTTCTTCATGGTTTCGCCGACCTTGGCGCCGGTGAAGATCAGATTGTCCTTGACCTGGTCGTCGGTCAGGCCGATGTCGCGGGCCAGACGGTTGTAGCGCTGGTACTCCAGCGAGTGGCAGCCCATGCAATAGTTGACGTACAGCTTGGCGCCTTTTTGCAGCGAAGCCTTGTCGTGCAGATCAATCGGGGCCTTTTCCAGGGGGTAGCCTCCGCCAGCCGCGAGGCTCAGGCCCGGCAGGATCAGAAACGCGAGTGCGATGATAATTTTTTTCATTTTGCAGTCACCCTTTCCGGTACCGGCTTGGTCTTTTCAAACCACGGCAGAATCGGCAGCACGAAGAAGAACGCGAAGTAGATTACGGAGCAGACCTGCGCCAGCGTGGTGCGGGCCGGGGTGGTCGGCAGCGCGCCCAGATAGCCCAGGATCAGGAAGGAAATGATGAACGCGGCCAGCACCAGCTTGAACAGCAAGCCGCGATAGCGGATGGATTTCACCGGGCTGCGGTCCAGCCAGGGCAGGAAGAACAGCATGACGATGGCGGCGCCCATGGCCAACACGCCCCAGACTTGCGTGCCGGCGAAGGACGGCACCGCGCGCAGGATGGCGTAGAACGGGGTGAAGTACCACACCGGGGCAATATGCGGCGGGGTCTTCATCGGGTCGGCGGGATCGAAGTTCGGATGTTCGAGGAAGTAGCCGCCCATCTCGGGGGCGAAGAAGATCACGAACGAGAAGAACAGCAGGAACACCCCCACGCCGACCAGGTCCTTGACCGTGTAGTACGGGTGGAAGGGGATGCCGTCCAGCGGCTTGCCGTCGGGACCCTTGACCTTCTTGATTTCGACGCCGTCGGGGTTGTTGGAGCCGACTTCGTGCAGGGCGAGGATGTGGGCGACCACCAGTCCCACCAGCACCAGCGGCACGGCGATGACGTGCAGCGAGAAGAAGCGGTTCAGGGTGGCGTCGGACACCACGAAGTCGCCGCGAATCCACACCGACAGATCCGGGCCGATGACGGGAATGGCGCTGAACAGGTTGACGATCACCTGCGCGCCCCAGTAGGACATCTGGCCCCAGGGCAGCAGATAGCCCATGAAGGCTTCGGCCATCAGGGCGAGGAAAATTACCACGCCGATGATCCAGATCAGCTCGCGCGGCTTCTTGTAGGAGCCGTAGATCAGCGCCCGGAACATGTGCAGGTAGACCACCACGAAGAAGGCCGAGGCGCCGGTGGAGTGCATGTAGCGGATCAGCCAGCCCCAGTCCACGTCGCGCATGATGTATTCGACCGAGGCGAAGGCGTCGGCGGCGGACGGTTTGTAGCTCATGGTCAGCCAGATGCCGGTCAGAATCTGATTGACCAGCACCAGCAGCGCCAGCGAGCCGAAGAAGTACCAGAAGTTGAAGTTCTTCGGCGCGTAGTATTCGGTCAGATGCTCGCGCATCATCTTGGTCAGCGGGAAGCGTTCGTCAATCCAGCCGAGCAGACCGGTCGTGCCTTGTGTGTTTGCCATTATGCAGCCTCCGGATCAACGCCAATCAACACGCGGGAGTCGCTCAGGAACCGGTAGGAAGGCACCTCCAGGTTCGATGGCGCGGGAACGCTCTTGTAAACCCGCCCGGCCAGGTCGAAACGGGAACCGTGGCAGGGGCAGAAGAAGCCGCCCTTCCACTCTGGACCGAGATCCGCCGGCGCTACGTCGGGCCGGAAGGTCGGCGCACAGCCGAGATGGGTGCAGATGCCGACCAGCACCAGAATTTCGGGTTTGACGGAGCGATTGGCGTTCTGGGCGTACTTGGGCTGCTGGCTGGCCATGTCGGAGTTGGGATCGAGCAACTGATCCTTGAGGCCGGGAAGGTCGTCCAGCATCTTCTGGCTGCGCTTGAGCAGCCAGACCGGTTTGCCGCGCCATTCGACGGTCATCATGGCCCCCTCTTCCAGCTTGCTGATGTCCGCTTCCACCGGCGCACCGGCGGCCTTGGCGCGCTCGCTGGGCGACCAGGATTTCAAAAATGGAACGGCGACGAACGCCACGCCAACACCGCCGACCACGGTAGCCGTAGCGGTCAGAAACCGGCGTCTGCCGAGATCGACGTCATCTACCGTACTCATAAGCAGTCTCCTGTTGTAAATTTTATCGTTAGATTAGGGATGGATTGGCAACGCAAACGATTGGCACGGGTTTCGTGTGCGCCGGAGCCGGACTGGGAGCTGTTATTTTGCCGAAACCAGCACGCTTCGGGGGTACGCTGGACGATGCGCGAACTCCATCGCTAGGACCTCCCGCTATTTTCGCGGTACGGCAAAACTATAACCCAAGGAGGGTATTAGGGTCTATGCGCTTATTACTCGCAGCGGTGAAGTTCGCAACTTCAGGGCTGGCCAGCGGTGCATTCAGACCGGATTGTCAATATCAACGAAGGTGAAGTTCAGCGCGAATGGTCCGGCCAGGTGTGCGCCCAGCGCCTGGATGCCATAGCGTTCGGTGGCGTGGTGGCCAGCGGCGAAGAAGTGCAGGCCGTTCTCGCGGGCGATGTGGACGGTCTGTTCCGACGCCTCGCCGGTCAGAAAAGCATCGGCGCCGGCGTTTAACGCGATCTCGATGTAGGACTGCGCGCCGCCGGTACACCAGGCCAGACGGCGGATGGGCGCGTCGTTGCCCGGAACATACAGCGGTTCCCGACCGAGGCGGGCGGCGAGGTGGGCGGCAAAGGCGTCTCCGCTCATCGGCTGGGCTGGCTCGCCCAGCAGCACCAATCCCGGCGTGCGGTTGTTGCCGCCAGCGGTCCCGGTAATGGTCAGGCCGAGCACTCGGGCCAGTTGGGCGTTGTTACCCAGTTCCGGGTGGGCGTCGAGCGGCAAGTGATAGGCAATCAGGCTGATTTCGTGGCGGAGCAGGGTGGCGAGTCGCCGCTGTTTCATGCCAATGATGCGCGGATTCTCGCCTTTCCAGAAATAGCCATGATGGACCAGCACGGCGTCGGCTCCAAGTTTCACCGCCGCGTCCAACAAGGACTGGCAGGCGGTAACGCCGCCGACCAGAGTGCGAACTTCGGACCGGCCTTCGACCTGCAAGCCGTTCGGGCAATAGTCGCTGAAATTCTCGACCGCCAGCAGGCGGTCGGTATAGGCGACCAGTTCGCGCAGTTGCACGCTTCAGCCCTCCGCCAGGATTGGCCCCAGTGCAGCGAGCAGGGCGGCGTTTTGCTCCGGGCTGCCGACCGTGATCCGCAGGAATTGCTCGATGCGCGGCAGGTGGAAATGGCGCACAATGACGTGGCGTTCGCGCAAGGCGGCGGCCAGCGCGGCGGCGTCCCGCTGCGGATGGCGGGCGAAGATGAAGTTGGCCGCCGAGGGCAGCACGGCAAAGCCCAGTTCAGCCAGCGCCACAACCAGTTCGGCGCGGTTGGCGATGACCGCCCGCCGGGTGTGCTCGAAATGATCACGATCCTCGAACGCGGCGACCGCGCCAGCGATGGCCAGCCGGTCGAGCGGATAGGAGTTGAAGCTGTTCTTGATCCGTTCCAGCGCCTCGATCAGTTCCGGGTGGCCGACCGCCAGCCCGACCCGCAGCCCGGCCAGTGAACGGGATTTGGACAGGGTTTGCGTGACCAGCAGGTTGGGATAGCGATCTACCAAGGCGATGGCGGTCTCGCCGCCGAAATCAATATAGGCTTCGTCCACCACCACCACCGACTTCTGGTTACGCTCCAGCAGCCATTCGATGTCGGCCAGCGGCAACAGACAACCGGTGGGCGCATTCGGGTTGGCGAAAATGATCCCGCCGTTCGGCCGCAAGTAATCAGCGACCCGCAACGTAAAATCCTCGGCCAAGGGTACGGTTTCAAAAGCGATGCCGTACAGACCGCAGTACACCGGGTAGAAGCTGTAGGTGATGTCCGGGAACAGCAGCGGCGCGGGATGGTGCAGCAGGGCGTGGAAAACGTGCGCCAGCACTTCATCCGAACCATTGCCGACGAAGACCTGCGCCGGCGTGACGTGGTAATAGTCGGCGATGGCCTGCTTGAGCCGCTCGGCGTTCGGGTCCGGATACAGGCGCAGGGCGTCAGACAATTCCGCCTGGATCGCCGCCAGCACGCGCGGCGACGGTCCACAGGGATTTTCGTTGGTATTGAGCTTGACCAGGTTGCTCAGCTTGGGTTGTTCACCGGGCACGTAAGGGGTGAGCCGGTGAACGACTGGACTCCAGAAGGAATTATTCAAGATTCACTCCGCAACTGCCGCAATTCGTCAAGAGTCAGGCCAGTCCTGGTATTGTGTCAGGATTCTTTTTGTTAAGGTGGCTGAGCGAAGCGAAATCCATCCTCAGCGTGCAGGTTCAGAAACCGCCTAAACTTCCACACAGCCTTTTAATGCCGCGAACCTGGCGGCATGGGTGGCAATTCCCGGAAATTGGGAAACCGCTCCCCATCCGATTCCATGTGCCCCGCGCCGCCCATGATCTCCTCGGCCAGCCGGGCGAAATCGGCCGGCTCGTCGGAGAGCAAATTCTCGTACAGCGTCATATCCCAGCACTCGATGCGGTTCGCGTAGGCCAGCAGGATCACAGTTTCGCGGATACCGGCGTATTCCAGCAAGCGCCGGGGCAACAGCAAGCGACCGCTGCCATCCAGTTCCAACTCGGTCGCGCCCCGGTGGAAATAGCGCACGAACTCCCGATTTTTCTTGACGAACAGGTTCAGTCGGTTGAGTTCGGCGGTGACGCGCCGCCATTCATGCAATGGATACAACACCAGATGCTGCTCGAAGCCGCGATTGACCACAAACCGGCCCTCCGCCTCGACCGGAAGTTGTTTTCTCAGCGCAGCCGGCAGCACGATTCGCGCCTTGGAATCGAGGCTGCATTCAAATTCGCCGAGCAAACTGGTCATGAGCGCAGCCTAGCATATCCACGGCTGAATGGCGCTTTCCAGTGGCATGTCCTTGCCACCGATCAGATCCTGATCACCGAACAGCAGTGAGGGATAGGCGCATGCCGCTGCGCCAGGGACAGACGGCAAAGCCGCGAATGGCGCGCACACCGCTGCTTCGTTGCTCCAAGCTACCTACATCCCGGTACTCTTGCTGAACGCCAACCCCTCCTTGCCGGCGTCTACCATCACGGTATCGCCGGGGCCGAACTCGCCGGCCAGAATCCGCCGCGCCAGCGGATTTTCCAGTTCTTGCTGGATCGCCCGCTTGAGCGGCCGCGCGCCGTAGACCGGATCGAAACCGGCTTCGCCCAGCCGGTCCAGCGCCGCTTTGGTCACTTCCAGGTTCATCTGCCGGTCGGCCAGCCGCTTGCGCAGATAACCAATCTGAATGTCGGCGATGGCTCGAATTTGCTCCCGACCCAGTGGATGGAACACTACCACCTCGTCAATGCGGTTGACGAACTCGGGCCGGAAATGATCGGCCACCTGCGCCATCACCATGCTCTTCATCAGCGGGTAGTTATTCTGCGCCGCCAGTTCCTGAATCATCTGCGAGCCGAGGTTGGAGGTCATCACTATCACGGTGTTGCGGAAATCCACCGTCCGGCCCTGACCATCGGTCAGCCGCCCGTCGTCCAGTACTTGCAGCAACACGTTGAACACGTCCTGGTGGGCTTTCTCGATCTCGTCCAGCAGGATGACCGAGTAGGGCCGCCGCCGCACCGCCTCGGTCAGATAACCGCCTTCCTCGTAACCGACATAGCCGGGGGGAGCGCCGATCATCCGGGCCACGGAGTGCTTTTCCATGAACTCGGACATGTCAATGCGCACCATCGCTTCATCGGTATCGAACAGGAACCCGGCCAGCGCCTTGCACAACTCGGTCTTGCCCACGCCGGTGGGGCCGAGGAACAGGAAGGAACCGGTCGGGCGGTTCGGGTCCGACAGGCCCGAGCGCGAGCGGCGGATGGCGTTGGCCACG
>CALMNY010000220.1 GCA_937872125.1 uncultured Candidatus Competibacteraceae bacterium
AATATAATCGCAGACGATTATAACTACGCACTGGCAGCGTAAGCTGCTGTGCCGTCCCGCCGGCCCGAGCCTGTAAGGCCGGATTCGGGGCGTCGCCTCTTCAGGCTGGCTGACCGTGTTCGCCCGAGACGCGGTCAGCGAGATTTCCCGGGCTGGCGTCCGAACATCCCTGTTCCGGGTGAGAAGCGGACGCGAGAACCAATCCCGGAACTAAGCATGTAGAGACACGAGGGGAGAATTTTCGGACCCGGGTTCAACTCCCGGCGCCTCCACCATCACCACAGAAGCCCGTCCCGCGACCTGCCCGGTCGCCGGACGGGTTTTCTTTTTTCAGGGGCTGGTTGTTTCTCCAGAATCCCAAAGTCCTGTCAAACCGATCTGTTCCCTGGCAAAATCACCATGAATTGTATGCCGCACACCGCAGAGCGAATGGTATAGTGGCCACCGACCCTGCACGACCCGCCAGCCTGTCCAAAGGCGTTGGGGCCCAGAAGCAGACACAGCTGACAGCGTCCGCAGAAGCCGCTCACACAGTCCTGTACGGCATAGGGGATCAACTCGGGCCTGGAATGGTAAACCATGAGCTACAACGAACAGCAGGGCCGGACCGTTTCCGCGGCGCTGGCCAGGCTGGCAACGCTGTTGGCGACAGAATGAGTATCGAGCGGGCGGGGGGGGGCTTTCTGGAGGCGGCGCAGTCCGCGCCCGCACATCAATCGACAAAAAGGCGCCATCGATGCAACTCCTCGAGCAGGCCAAATCCCGTATCGAGCAACTCATCGAGGCAGCGGTACGCACATGACTGGTAAAAAAAAGAAAGGCAAGGATATCTCCATCGTCCGGTCCTCGGCGGCGGAATACCTGACCTTTGTCGCCGCCAGCGGTACGGGCGGGGTCGAGGCGGTTTACGCCGATGAAAGCATCTGGCTGACTCAGAAAATGATGGGGGTGCTGTATGATGTGGAAACCCATACCGTCAACTACCACCTGAAAAAGGTGTTCTCTGACCGTGAGTTGCAGGAACAGGCAGTTATTCGAAATTTTCGAATAACTGCCGCCGACGGCAAGACCTACAACACCATGCACTACAAGCTCCCCGCCATTATCGCCGTGGGTTACAAGGTCAACTCCGAACGCGCCGTGCAGTTTCGCAAGTGGGCCACCACCATCATCGATGAGTACACCATCAAGGCCTACGTGATGGACGATGAGCGCATCAAAAGCGGCGGCTCCATCCTCACCGACCAATACTTCGAAGAGCAGTTACAGCGCATCCGGGAGATTCGCCTTTCCGAGCGAAAGTTCTACCAGAAGATCACGGACATCTATGCCACCTCCAGCGACTACGATGTCACTGCCCAGGCCACCAAGCGCTTTTTCGCCACCGTGCAGAACAAACTGCACTGGGCCATCCACGGCCAGACCGCGGCAGAAGTCATCGTCAAACGCGCTGATGCCGACAAACAGAACATGGGGCTGACCACCTGGAAGGATGCCCCGCGCGGGAAAATACAGAAATTTGACGTCAGTGTAGCGAAGAACTACCTGACCGAACACGAGTTGGCGCAGTTGAGCCGACTCGTTGCAGCCTACCTGGACGTAGCTGAGGACATGGCCCTGCGCAAGATGCCCATGACCATGCAGGACTGGGAAACCCGCCTCAACCGCTTCATCGAGGCCACTGACCGCGAAATTTTGCAGGATGCCGGCAAGGTTACGGCGGAGATTGCCAAGGCTCACGCCGAAAGCGAGTTCGAAAAATACCGCATCGTGCAGGACCGGCTGTTTGAAAGCGACTTCGACCGGCTGTTGCAGCAGGTCGAGTCGCTGCAGGAACCGGAGGGCGGCGGTGATGAATAAGAAGCTTATCTCACGCGAAGGGGAGAAAGTATTCATCATACCAGCGGAGGCGGGTATCCAGGCTCACAACAGGCATTTATCCAACAGATTGTTGGACAATTTGACAGGCTCCATCCGGCATTTATGCCACAGTCCGTGGCGCAAACGGGGGAATGCTCGGTCATCAGCAGACATTTGCACAACATCTTCAAGGAAGGGGAACTGGAGGCAGAGGCGGCGGGCGCTGATTTCACCCCGACGCTGACATCTGCACGGCTTGGCTATCGACGCCCGCATTGGCCTGCCCAACCCAACGTTCTCGCGCAGGCAGCGCATCATTCGCCGTTTCATGACGGCCGTGGAGCGGTGCGGGTAGACCGCGAAACCAACCTGCGCGCTGCCAACATCGACGCCGCCGTGTTCGACCTGAAGGCGGTCAACCCCAATAGCGTCACCAGGGTGGATAAGCGCACCCCGCAAGAGATCATGGGCAGCATCGAGCAACAGGGACGGTTCGTTTCCGCGGCGCTGGCCAGGCTCACAGCGATTTTGGCAGCACAGTGAGGAATATGCACTACCAGCCACCCTATACCATCACCCCCGAGATCCTGAACCGTGTCGCCGCGATCAGCGAGGCTGTCGGGCGACTGACCGTGCTCACCGATCAGGCGAGAGCCTTGCGGCTGCGGCGCATCAACCGTGTCCGCACCATTCACGGGTCGCTGGCCATCGAGGGCAATACCCTGAGCGAGGCGCAGATCACCGCGATTCTGGAGGGCAAGCGGGTGATCGCCCCGCCGCGGGCGGTGCAGGAGGTCAAGAATGCCCTGGCCGCCTATGACCGCTTCGACACCTGGCGGCCCGGGGCGGAAAAGGATCTGCTGGAGGCGCACCGGATACTGATGTCCGGCCTGATCGATGAGGCGGGCAGCTACCGGCGCGGCGGCGTGGGGGTGATGGCGGGCCGGCAGGTGATCCACATGGCCCCGCCCGCGGCCAGGGTGCCGCAACTGATGGCCGACCTGTTCGGCTGGCTGAGCGCCAGCGACACCCACCCGCTCATCAAGAGTTCGGTTTTTCATTACGAGTTCGAATTTATCCATCCCTTTGCCGACGGCAACGGTCGCATGGGCCGGCTGTGGCAAAGCCTGATCCTGGCCCACTGGCATCCCCTGTTTGCCGACCTTCCGGTGGAAAGCCTGATTTTCGCGCACCAGGCAGAGTATTACCGGGCCCTGCAGGAAAGCACTCGCGCGGCTGACTCCGCGCCGTTTATCACCTTCATGCTCGAGATGATCCTGGACGCCGTGACCACCTCCGGGGGGGGGGGGGGGGGGGGGGGGGGGGGGGGGGGGGGGGGGGGGGGGGGG
>CALMNY010000221.1 GCA_937872125.1 uncultured Candidatus Competibacteraceae bacterium
GAACGGCTACCGGAAGCGCACGTCGTGCTGGAACTGGGCCGGTATCTGGTGGGCGAGGCCGGGATTTACGTGGCTGAGGTGGTGGATCGCAAGGTCTCGCGCGGCCACACGTTTCTCATCACCAACGGCGGTTTGCATCATCACCTGGCCGCGTCCGGCAATTTTGGCCAGGTGATCCGCAAGAATTACCCGGTCGTGGTCGGCAACCGGGTGGTGGGAACTGAACGGGAAGTGGTGACGGTGGTTGGGCCGCTGTGTACGCCGCTGGATATTCTGGCCGAGCGGATGGAACTGGCGAAAGCCGGGGTCGGCGATTTGATCGTGGTGTTCCAGTCCGGCGCCTACGGCTTAACCGCCAGCCCGACCGCGTTTCTCAGTCATCCGGTGTGTGCGGAGGTGGTGGTATGAGCGGCGACGGTTCTGATCATGGGGATGTTAGCGGCATCATCAGTTCCGCCAACTGCGCGAGAGGTATGGCCTCGGCGCCATAACGGAGCGGATAGCGTTCCTGGCCAGGATAGACCACATAGCGTTGCTGGATATCGAGGTCATTGCAGGCGATGGAAAATCCCTTGTCCAGACTGGGCGCCGAGGCGCGTTTGACCTCGATGGCAAGATCAGGTTTGCCGCCGAGTTCAAAGAGCAGATCAATTTCAGCGCCGTCCTGGGAGCGGAAAAAGTAAGGCTGGCGCCGTTCGCCCACGGCGGCGACGAGAGTCTCGATGGCCAAGCCCTCATAGCTGGGACCCACTACCGGATGGCCGGCCAAGTCGTGCGCGGTCTCCAGTTCCAGCAGGGCATGCACCAAGCCGCTGTCGCGAATATACACCTTCGGTGAGCGGGTCAGACGTTTGCCCAGGTTGCCGCTCCACGGTGGCAAGCGGCGCACCAGCTTCAAATCCACCAGCAGGTCAATATAGCGATTCACCGCTGGCGCCGATACGCCAAGGCTAGCCGCCAAACGCGCCTGGTTCAGGAGCGCCCCCTGTTGATAGGCGAGCATGGTCCACAAGCGCCCGACCGTTTCCGCCGGCAGGCGCGGCGCGAACATCGGCACATCGCGCTCGAGATAGGAGCGGATGAAATCCCTGCGCCAATCGAGGCTTTGGGCATCGCTGGTCGCCAGCAAGCTTTCCGGGAAGCCGCCGCGCAACCAGCAGGTCTCGGCCGCGATACCGGCGCTGGCCGCCTCGCCGATGCTGCGCGGCTGGATTTCGAGGATAGCAATCCGTCCCGCCAGAGTTTCGTAAGCCTGGCGCATCAACTCAATGCCCGCCGAGCCAAGGAGTAGAAAATGGCCAAACCGCTCGCCGGCGGCGCGTCGGTCGTCAATGATGCCACGGAGGATTTCAAACAGGCCGGGCACGCGATGGATCTCATCAATGATAACGAGTTTGCCGTGCTGCTGGCGCAGATAGGCATCGGCATCGTCGAGTCGTCGCCGATCGGCGGGACGCTCCATGTCGAGGTACAGCGTTTCAGTGGACCAGTTCCGGGCCAGTCCTCGGGCGGTGGTGGTTTTGCCGACCTGACGCGGCCCCAGCAGCACGACTGCCGGGCTGGCGACTAGCTTGGCGCGGAGGGTCTGTTCAGCGAAGCGAGGAATCATTGCCGCAAATCTAATTTCTGACGTTCGATTTACGGCATTATCAAACAGCGGGGGCCAAAACTCAAGGGAAAGGGATTCGGTTTCTCACCGCATCCTACGCGACCTCAGTCATCCGCCATGCGTGGAGGTTCTAATATGAGAGGTTCCCGTCAGTTCTCGCTCGTTCAAATCACCTGATCATTCCCCGGCACACGCCGGGGAATTGGGCCAGTGTCCGGAAATCAACACTCCGATTTACCAGACTTAACATCATGCTCGTTAACCGGCGGCGCTGGATCAGCAATTATTCCCTGTTCGGGGATGTTGCCGTCAGCGTCGTTGAGTTAGCGTTGTACACCGACGGATAGCGGTGCGACCAGCCGATGGTTCCATCGGGGTGATAGGACAGTACCAATCCTTCATAAGTATCGAGTTGGCCATACGGGACCGGGTTGGTTTGACTGTAGGTCGAAGAAACCTGGAGTTCAGTTCCCACCACGAGATAACAGTTGGCCGCCCTGGCGACCCCCTGGCAAAAGGTGTGGCCATTACCGCCCATGCCCAGCGCCGTGAGGAACGGGCCATCCCCCTGACCAGCGGTTTCTGGACCCACGATGCGCGCGACCAGACACGCCCGAATCCAGATTTTGTCCACCAACCCTCTCCAACCCTGGAACAGGCTAACGTCGGTTGGCCCAAATCCTTCACCCAATTGCAGAAAGCCTGGGGCGCCATGGCAGGAAATAACCAACTCCTTGAGCTTGCCGCCGGGTGCGCCGCGAGCAACTGTTGCGACCCAGTCGATGATATGGCGCCTGGTTTCGGTACGGGTGACTCGCCATGTATTCCACATCTGAACGAATACCGGGGCGCGTTCGTCGTTCAGTCCCATGTGCGGATACTGAATGGTAATCATGGCTGGCTCCAAATTAAGTGGCGGATGAAAAATACATCCTTAGGTATCAGGATAGACACGATTTTTCTGAAGAACAGACTTTATGGTTCACCTCGATCAGAGGCACCCGATTACCCACAAATCCCCCTCCCCCGCCAGGGGGGAGGGAACGTTTGCTTGTTATAATGTTACTAATCAATAACATGCAGATGTGGATAATCGGTTGGCATTAAGACTGGCGATCCAATGCTATGGAGAGCACAATTTCCTTTGGCGGCGGACCAATACCGAAAGATACTTCCCACTGTTTCAAATTATAAACGTAAGTTACTGATATTCCAGTTCCGCTACTTTCCTGCGGTGTCGGCACTACTAAATCCTGCGGCTCTCCATATTGAGAGATAACGGCGTTGGCATTCAAGCCGTCACTCTGTTGCATAACAAGATAAAGAAATGGATAGGCGCCTTTCCCCGGATTTAGTGGAGTTCTGAAATCAACTTGCTGCACGAAGCCAGTATTTTTTTGGCTTCCAACCCGCTCATAAAGATAAAAATTATAAGCAGAAGTTGAACGAGAACTGTCAAACTTCAGAGAAACACCAAGTAATGATTCGACTAAACCCTGATAAAGTGAATCAGCGCTTACGAGCTTATCCAGACATTCAAAAACAGATTCTGCTGAACTGGGCATGGCGTCAGTGACCTCCAAAGTTCATGATGAGACGAACCTTATTTTTATTTCTTCACCACTTTTTTGTCTGGTGGAAGCTTATCATAAGCATCATTATAAGGTTTTTCATAATACTGACGATAAGTTTTCGATTTATCCGTACTGGGATGCTCCTTATCCGCAAAAACATCGCCTATTTCCTGCCGTGCTTTGTCTCTATCTTTGGCGTCTGGGTATTTTTTGGCTATATCTTGATACTTGGCTTTTTGAGAACCCGCCACACCGATATCCATCCCGCCGTTCGCTTTCAAGCATTCCTTCATCTCTATATTTGTCAATGTCGCCTCACCTTCATCTTTCAAACTACGGTTGGCGTTCTTGCTGGCATACTCCTCCTTTGTCAAGCCATCTGGTGGAATATAAGGATCAGGGGTATACATGGCATGCCCAGATTCATGAGCCAATGTTTCCAATACAGCGGCTGTATTGCCTTTTTTCTTTTCATCAATAACAATTTTCTTGGCCTTTTTATTGCAGTATGAGCCTTTACCCTTTTCGCCATATTCAATGGACCACCCCTTATCTTGAAGCTCTTTTATATTCTGCGCAAACTTGGGACACTTCACAAGTTCCTTATCAACATCATCGCCCAAGCCTGTTTTTACAGATTTCAATGGACATGACTGGATTGTCTTATCTTTATTATCATTAGGTTTTTCCTTCGCCGCCTTACCCTGTTCTTCCCTCTGTTTACTCGATGGAATGCACCACATAGCCAAATCTCCCCGTCATTACCGCCACTGATCCAAATACGCCATGGCGCTCTGATAGAGCGCCTCGCCCTTCCTGACAGGATCGGACAGCACTGCATCCGTCAAAATCGCTTCAGCCCAAGGATACCGAGGATCGCGATCAAATCCACTACCCAGCATAAACATCAAGCCGATATAAGTGGCTATACCCGCTTCTCCAGTCAAACCATAACCTCTAGCGGATTGATAGCCCTGCCGAATCATTTGCCGAATTGCCGAATCACCTACTGCTTCATATTTTTCAGGGAACAGCGCATACAAGGATTTTAGCGCATAGTCACCAAAACTGAGGTCCCTGTTCTCGCCAGTCCGCGTCAGGGCGCTGACTGGAAATTCACGCATCTTGCGCAGAGCGATTTCCAAATACTGATTTTCCTTGCCTGCTGCTTCATTGAGAAAAACCATAGCCCGATGATATAACTGATCAGCGCGATCATTTGGATAAACAATATTTTCATCCGTGAGAATTTTGGCTGCCCAGGGCAATTGCGGATCCTGGTCGAAATAGCTGCCCAACATGAACATCAGACCCACATAGAGATGCAAATCGCGTTCGGAAACCAAACTGTACTGTTCCGCCCGTTCGATCCCCAGGCGAATCACCTTGTGTACCTGCTCATCTCCCAGAATTTCGCAATGCCTGGGAAAGAACTCCTTTAAATGACTGAGCAACCGGTTCTCAAAATTATGAACAGCCGCCTGCTCGAAAGTGCCCATTTGGGCGTCGCGCATCACTAACATGGTTTATTTCGCTCCATCAACCGCCAATCTCATCCCCCAATTAATACCGTCATCTCACCCTTAACAATCTTGTTCGGTGGTCCCACCGCCTCCAGAATCGTATCGCCCATGCGGCAGGCCGGCAGATTGTTAATCATCACCGTGGTGCTGCCGTCAATAACCACACCGGGACCATGCGGCGGAATCGGCAACGGCGTGGCGCACATGTGAATATCCGCGCCCGCCGCTACGCTGGTGATCATACTGCCCATGGTGGATGCCGCCGTGGCTTTCGCGGTTTCCTCGGCCGCCTTGGCCGCTGGCAGGCCAGGCGTGCCCGCCGCCGCGAGCGTCGCCGCTTCCGCCGTCTTGATTGCCATGTCCGATGTTTGCTTGGCCGCCTGCAAAGCCGGCACGGCAGCGGCCAGGATGCCCCGCCAGGCCGGCAGGAATCCGATCAAAACGTTCAGGCTGCCGGGGCCGGGCGTTAACACTGGCGGCAGGGGATGAGCTACATTATCGGTGATGCGCGCAGCCGGTTTACCCGCCATGTCAATCTCTCCTCA
>CALMNY010000222.1 GCA_937872125.1 uncultured Candidatus Competibacteraceae bacterium
ATGTCCGCGCCGTGGAAGGGATTCTGCTGCCGATGATCGAGCCGGTGCTCAATCCATTGTGGGTGTTTCTGCTGCTGGGAGAAACGCCGGGGCCGCTGGCGCTGCTGGGCGGGGCGATCATTCTGGGTGCGGTAATGGTTCGGGCGGTGCGGTAACCATGGTTGGCAACGAGTAAAGCTAAAGAGGTGGCAAGGCCCGCATCCGCAGGCGGTTTTCCTCTACGACTGAAAAATGGCCTGCCCAATCATTACGGGATTGCAAAATGGTCTTGATGAGATGAACCGCGATGGAAGGCGAGGGTAGCGAAATGCGAAACAATACAATGCCGCAGGTGGCGGGTAATCGGCAGCGATAGGCAAGATCACCGAAATCCTTGTCGAAAGTTAGCAGTATCCGACGTTCGGCAACCGCGCGGGTCAATACCTGACGGTCGGTGCTGCCAGGAGCATCGGTGCGAATCCACACAATGTCATGGCCGGCCTCGCGCAGCGCGGTGACTGCATCGCCCAGGAAATTTTCGTCGGCCAGAAATCGCGCCATATCATGCGGCTATTGAAGGCAGAGGGAATATCCGTTCCGCGCGCAACAGGGCGCTGGCGTACTCCAAACAGGCTATGATGTCCTCGTGCGCCAGCCCTGGATAATTGCGCAAAATATCCTCCTCAGACCAGCCCTGGGCCAAAAGATCAATAATGAACTCCACCGCAAGCCGGCTGCCTTTGATCACTGGCTTGCCCAGCAGAATGTCGGGATTGAGCACGATGCGATCATTCCAGTTCATTGTAAGCTCCGAATCTTGCCGTAACTGATTCAACCTAGCACTTTAAACCGCGCCCGCCAAGCCGCTCGAACTTTCCATTGCCTTTCAGGACCCTCCATGGAACTCACCGCTCTGACCGCCATTTCTCCCATTGATGGCCGCTACGCCGACAAGACTGCCGACCTGCGGCCGATCTTCAGCGAGTACGGCCTGATCCGCCACCGGGTTCAAGTGGAAGTCCGCTGGTTGCAGGCGCTGGCCCGCCATCCGGGCATTCCCGAAGTCCCGCCCCTGAGCGAAGCCGCTCTCCGACTGCTCGACGGGCTGGTTGAAAATTTCACCGTCGCCGACGCCCAGCGGATCAAGGACATCGAACGCATCACCAATCATGACGTGAAGGCAGTGGAATACCGGCTCAAGGAGAAAATCGCCGGCAATGCTGAACTGGAAGCGGTCAGCGAGTTCATCCATTTCGCCTGTACCTCCGAGGACATCAACAATCTCGCCTACGCGCTGATGCTGCGCGAAGCCCGCGCTCAGGTGGTGCTGCCGCAACTGGATCAACTGGGCGACGCCATCACCCGGCTGGCGCACCAGTACGCCGACCAGCCGATGCTGGCCCGCACCCACGGTCAGCCGGCCTCGCCGACCACCCTCGGCAAGGAAATGGCGAATGTGGCCTACCGGCTGAAGCGGCAGCGGGCGCAACTGGTTGCCGTGCCGCTGCTGGGCAAGATCAACGGCGCGGTCGGCAACTACAACGCCCATCTGGCCGCCTATCCGGAACTGGACTGGGAAGACTTCGCCCGCCGCTTCGTGACCGAGGACTTGGGACTGGACTGGAATCCCTACACCATTCAGATCGAACCGCACGACTACATGGCCGAATTCTTCCACGCCGTGATGCGCGCCAACACCGTGCTGCTGGATTTCTGCCGCGACCTGTGGAGCTACATCGCCATTGGCTATTTCCGCCAGAAGACCGTGGCCGGCGAGATCGGCTCCTCGACCATGCCGCACAAGGTCAACCCGATTGATTTCGAGAACGCCGAGGGCAACCTGGGCGTCGCCAATGCGCTGCTGGATCATCTGGCCGCCAAGCTGCCGGTGTCGCGCTGGCAGCGGGATTTGACCGATTCGACCGTGCTGCGGACCCTGGGCGTCGGCCTGGCGCACTCGCTGGTGGCGTACCAGTCCTGTCTGAAAGGCATCGGCAAGCTGGAGGTGAACGCGACGGCGCTGGCCACCGATCTGGACGACAACTGGGAAGTGCTGGCCGAGCCGATCCAGACGGTGATGCGCCGCTACGGCCTCGAACAGCCTTACGAGCAACTCAAGGCGCTGACCCGGGGCCAGCGGGTGAACCGCGAGACCCTGCGCGCGTTCATCGCCGATCTGGCCATTCCTGACGACGCTAAACAGCGGTTGCTGGCGCTGACGCCGGCGAGCTACACCGGCAACGCCGCCGCTCAGGCCCGCAAGGTGTGAAGCGATGTCGCCACGAGTGTTGGGTGATCTGAGTCCCGCGCGCTTTCTGGCCGAGTACTGGCAGAAACAACCGCTGGTGGTGCGTGGCGCGTGGCCGGGGTTCCGCGATCCATTCACCCCGGAGGAACTGGCGGGGCTGGCCTGCGAAGAGGGCGTGAAATCGTGGTTGATGCTGGAACAGGACGGTGAAGAGCCAGCGGCAACGCGCCATGGCCCTTTTACCGACGCTGATTTTCTCAGTTTGCCGGATACCGGTTGGACCTTGCGGGTGGCCGATGTCGAAAAGCACGCCCCGGATTTGGCGACGCTGTTGGAGCCATTCCGTTTCATCCCGGACTGGCGCGTCCATGGTCTGACGATCAGCTACGCCACGCCGCCGGGAATGGTCGTGCCACGCGCGAACGATGGCGATGTCTTTCTGGTGCAAGGCCAGGGGCGGCGCTATTGGCAAATCGCCCGCCGGACGTCCGCGCCAGACGCGGACGAGACCGCTGCCGGGTTTGCGCCACAGTGGGAATGGGCGCTGGAACCGGGGGATTTGCTCTATCTGCCGCCGGGCGTCCTCTATCGCGGCGCAACGCTGGAATCCAGCCTGACCTACACCGTAGACTGCCGCGCCCCCAGCCACCGGGAACTGCTCAACAGCTTTCTGGAGTTTTTGCAGGAAGGGATTGATCCCGATGCGCGCTATGCCGATCCCGATCTGACCGTGCAGGATAACCCCGGTGAAATCGCTCCCGCGGCTTTAGCCAAGGTGCGGGAACTGCTCCGGCAAACCATTGCCCTGGATGATGAGACGCTGGCGGTCTGGTTTGGGCGCTATCTGAGCACACCCAAGCCGGGGTTTGAAGCTGAACCCGAAATGGAGCCTTACGACGAGGACGAGCTGCGGAACCATCTGCGCGGCGGTGGAACTCTGGAGCGTAATCCCGGCTCGCAGTTTTACTACATCGCCGAACCGCAGGCGGAAACGATTCTGTTCGTGGATGGGCAGGAATTCGCGCTGGGGCCGACGGTGGCGTTCATGGCCCCGCTGCTGTGTCGGCATCGGGCATTAACTCCCGCGCTGCTGCGCGCGGCGTTGCAACAGCCAGACGCCCGGCAACTGCTGCTGGACCTGCTGAACGAGGGCTATCTGGTGATCTACGAGGATGCGGCTGACGAAGGAGAGTGAACGGCGGTTTGTCGAGGTCAGACCACCCGGGAGATTAAAATCATGTATCTGAATGCTCAACAATGGGCTGAGCACATGCCGGATGCCCGCGAACTGCTCAGCGACGAACCGCCCATGGAAAGCACTCAACACTATCAACAACTGGCTGATAGGTAGGCATTTGACTCACGCTGGCGATGGGTGATGAGCCGCGTCAGCTTCGCACCGCACGCAATTGCGCCCCGCCGCCTTAGCTGCATATAACGCCTGATCAGCCCGTTGGATGAATTTGCTGGCGCTGTCCAGAGCGTGAAGCTGTGCGGCGCCAATGCTCACGGTGACGTGGAACTTCTGCTCTGGGGCGCCCGGATCAACGGAGTGTTCTGCCACAGCCTCGCGCAGCCGTTCCGCCACGACCACGGCGGCGGCGATTCCTGAATCGGGCAACAACAGAGCGAACTCTTCACCGCCGAGCCGCCCCATCAAATCATATATTCGGCACTCCCGTCGGCACACGCCCACAAAATCGCGCAGCGCCGCATCACCCGCGTAATGCCCCAGGGTATCGTTGACGCGCTTGAAGTGGTCCAAATCCATCATCAGTAGCGCCAGGGGGTGATCAAAGCGCCACGCCCGTTTCATCTCCTCGGCGAGGCGCTGGTCGAAAGCCCGACGGGTCATGACCCCTGTGAGCGAGTCGGTGCGCGACAGGTGATCCAGTTCTTGCTCCAAACGTTTGTGTTCGGTGATATCGGTGAAGGTGCGGACAAAACCGCCATTGGGGAGGGGAGTATGCGTCAGCAGACACCAGCGCATCTCACCCAGAACATCCTGCGGAAATTCAAACGAGAAAGGCTCTCGTATATCCAATTCGCGGATGGCCCGTTCGAGCATTGCAGCATCCTGATCCGTATGTTGCGCCCAATCCCGGATCACATCGCGGAAATCTTTACCCACATACAAAGTACCTGCGGGAAAGCAGAAGATGTCGAACATCGGACGATTGAACGCCAGCGTGCGATAGTTGCTGTCCACCATCACGATCCCCTGGGGGACGATATCCAGTATCAGGTCCAGGATATCGGCCGGCTGAGAAAGCAGGTTGGCCGCAAGACTACCTTTGTTCATTGGCTACTCCGACTTTTACGGGAACCCGCAGATGGTGGATTTTGCTTCGCTCATCCACCCCGCCCATTATTTTATTGTTGTCGGAACAACAGGTTTGTGGATCGAAAATGGCTCACTGGCGAATGATCGCAGCCACCGGAGAACCCGTGCAGCACAGGATCAGCGCCCTGCCCCACCAACCCTTGCTGATAAACCGGGCCAACGCAATGGCGGTTCTTCTGAATTTCAATTGTAATACTAACAATCATAAATGTTTCAATTAGAAAAGTCAGTTGCAGAATTTTCAATCAAATTATACATAAGTCCCGTTATTCTTGGTTGCCCCACGCTCCCTAGATTTGGCAATCCGCTAAAATCAACGATAATTAAGCTGCGCTATCCACAACGCGCGCTGGAAAATAACAATAACCCATTGACATGAAAGAACTCATTCTCGGCGGCACCCGTTCCGGCAAGAGCGCCTTCGCCCAGCGGCGAGCAATCGCCAGCGGTCTTGAGGTCGTTTATCTCGCCACCGCTCAGGCCGGCGACGCGGAGATGGCCGAGCGCATCGCCCGCCACCGCGCCGCCCGCCCCGGCGATTGGGGCCTGGTCGAGGAACCGCTGGCGCTGGCCGCCGCGCTGTGCGTCCACGCGGCCCCGAACCGCAGCCTGCTGGTGGACTGCCTGACGCAGTGGCTCAGCAACCAGCAGCAAGGCAACCAGCCAAGCCACGAAGAAGCC
>CALMNY010000223.1 GCA_937872125.1 uncultured Candidatus Competibacteraceae bacterium
GTCCCGAATACTGGAAGCGCGCCGGAACACCGTCCACCCGCGTGATGGCACCCCGTTCGGCCAGCAGGCGCAACAGCCAATCGGCGAGCGGAACGCCCACCACGGGGTCCAGTCCCGCGCGCATCGCGATCTCGGCGGCGGAACCGCCTTCGGCGAGGGACCCCGCCAATCCCACCGCGCGCACTACCCTGACCGCGAGCCGAAAGACATATTCCTCGATCAGATTGCACGACCCCACGAACTGCGCGTTGAAGAACGGGAGCAGTTCAGCGGGGAGCAGCTCGGAGAGGGGGCCGAGACTTTCTTCGCCTGGGTAAGCGGGCATCAAACCAACTCCTCGAATGTCAGTATGCCAGCGGCTGGCAAGTTCGCAGCCTCTTGGATCAACAGCTTGAGTTTTGGCACAGGCCCTGGTCGCCCGCGTCAGACAAAATCAGTTCACCGCGCACGAATAAATGACCATCATCCTGGGCGCATTCGAATCCGACCCGGTTGGAACGGGATTCGGCAAACCGGATGGTAAAACCCTGCTCCGGCCGCAGCGGCGCCAGAAATTTGACCACCGGCATCCCAGCCACCCGGCTCCCCGGCCGCCATTCCGCGAACGCCTGCATCACTTCTTCCAGAATCACCACGCCCGGTACGATCGGGTTTCTGGGGAAATGCCCGGCCAGACTGGGATGATCCGCAGCAATCGCCCGGCGTCTGGCAAGGCTGGGAAATGACCGGGGCGCGGTGGGGCGGTGTAGTGATTCAGGCTTCATGGGCGGACAAGGCGGAGGGACGAACCGTGGCGATCAGGGCCAGCAAGGCGGCGCGCGTCACCTTGCCGGTGTCGTTGCGCGGCAGGGCGTCTACCTTGACCAGCGGTCGGGGCAGGAACGCCGGATCGAGCCGTTCCGCCAGGGCGGCGAGGATTCGGGCTTCGCTCAGATCCGGCGCAACCACCACGGCCAGCAGCCGCCGAACCTCGGTTCCGGCCTCATCCGGCATCACGAAAACTCCCTCGGTTACGCCTTCGATCTCGTTCAGTTGATGACTGAGATAGCCCAGTGAGGTACGCTTCCCGGCGATATTGACCAAATCTTCCTGGCGGCCCAGCAGCCTGAACTCCATCTCGCTGCATTCCTCGATCACGTCGTTCAAGGCGACGGGTTGCGGCAAATGCGCGCCGGACAGGCAGCCGTCCCGCAACTGGAACCCGTCGTACAGTCGCCAGCGGTCGCCGTCCAGCGTGCGGCGGCTGGCGATGGAGCCCGCTTCGGTACAACCATAGATCTCCAGCACCGGCGCGGCGAACGCGGCTTCGGCCTGGGCGGCGAGCGCAGCCGACAGGGGAGCGGTTGCCGAAATCAGAAAATGGGTTTTGGGCCAGGGCAACCCGGATTGAACGCAGACCTGGAGGTGAACCGGCGTGGTCACCAGCACGCGCGGCGGTGGCGTGGCTTCCAGCGCGGCGCGCACGTCGTCCGGGAAAAACGGGCGCCCGCAGTAAATGCTCGCGCCGCTGGCGAGCGGGGCCATGATCGAGGTTTCCAGGCCATACATGTGTTGCGGCGGCACGGTCGCCACGATCGTCATACCCGGCGCGAAGCCGAAGCGTTGCCGCGCCTGCGCCGCGCCGCTCGCCAGTTCGCCCCAGGTTTTGGGGTTGGGCTTGGAACGACCCGTGCTGCCGGAGGTGAACGCGATCGCCATGACGTGCGCGGCGGGCAATTCGGGCGCAGCGGAAACCAGTTGAGCGATGGTATCCGAAGCCAGCCAGGATTCGAGATCGGCGTCGGTGATTTGGGCGCTGTCGGGATAGTCCTCCGCTAACTGGCGCAGGTGCAGGCTGGCGCGGCTGGACGGCAGCAGGCTGGTCTGATCGTTCGCGCCCACGGCGGCGAATGCGACCAGGAACTGGTAGCGGTCCTCGCACAGATTCAGGATGAAACGTGCGGGTGGCAGGCGGCGGGCGACGCTGGCCACATCGCGTAAAAAGGCCGCCCGGCTGACGGACTGGCCCTGCCGCCAGGCGATGGGCGTATCCGGCGCGACCGGTGCGAGCAGAGGGATGGAGGCTGGTATCATGACGGGCAAATTTAGCAGAATTCAGTGGCGTTTCCCGCGCCGACGCCTGCGAATATAACCAGAACCAGTGAGAATCCTCGTGAGCCGCATCGCATTGACGCCAGAGTTGCAGCACGAATATCAGCGCCTGTTCGCCACCTGTGTGATTCGCCCGGAACGCACCGCTGAGGTGGAGGAATGGGTAGACGCCGTTATGGCGGATCGGGATCGGTACCGGGCCGTGGGCCGGCGGTTGAACGTACCCTGGTTCGTGGTGGCGGTGTTGCATGAAGCCGATACGGGCCGCGATTTCACCGTACATTTGCACAACGGCGATCCGTTGACCGAGCGCACTCGTCACCTGCCGGACGGGCGGCCGGTCGAGGGCGAGCCGCCGTTCACCTGGGAAGACAGCGCTGCCGATGCGCTCTGTCTGCACCACTTCGATCAGTGGCCGGACTGGAGCATCGCCGGTATATTGTTCAAACTGGAAGGCCACAGCGGTTGGAGCTATCGGCTGCATCGTCCCGACGTGCTCTCACCCTATCTGTGGAATTTCTCCACCCACTATCACCAGGGCAAGTACGTCGCTGACGATGTGTGGAACGAAACCGCTGTGGCCCAGCGTTGTGGGGCAGCGGTGTTGCTGCGGCGGTTGGCGGAGCGGGATCTGATCGAATTCGCCGGCGACGGCGAATCCGCCCATGGCCCACTGCTGCGCTACGCCGAAACCGAAACTTCACCCTGGGTCGAGGCGTTGCAGCAGTTTTTAAATACGCTGCCGGGGATTTACCTCAAGGTGGACGGCCGGGCCGGGCCACGCACCTCGGCGGCGCTCCACAAGCTGACCGGGCGGTATTTGCTGGGCGATCCGCGCGATTCTGATACCAAATTACTGGTAGATTTTGACTTGACTTTAATAACAGGTAAGCTGGGATAAAGTCGCAGGATGCGGTGAGTGTGCGAACTGTGTCGGTCGCCGCCCACACACGGGAAGTGTGTGGGCCTTGTTGTCGTAATCAGAAAAACAACAAATGGTTGTTTTTTTAAAACAAAACGAAAATTTTGTGTTTTTTTTGAAAATATCAGTTGCGTTTCTGCTTCAGAATGCGTATAAATCCACTTTAAGAGTTTCGAATGCCCTTTTGTTGTGTACATACAACACAAACCTAGGAGTTCAGTCATGAAAAAGTCTACTCTTGCGCTGGCCGTTGCTGCTGCGCTGGTTGGTTTTGGTTCCGCCGCCTATGCCGATACGACCCTGTACGGTTCGGCCCGGGTGTCGGTGGACTATGATGATTTCGATTCGTGGTATGAGTCGGTCAATGGCCAGTTGGTGCGCACGACTCCCGGTTATGAAGGCTGGGATGTGTATAACAACACCTCCCGGCTGGGCGTGCGGGGCGAGGAAGACCTGGGCGGCGGTCTGGCGGCAATCTACCAGTACGAATTTGGCGTGGACGTCACTGAA
>CALMNY010000224.1 GCA_937872125.1 uncultured Candidatus Competibacteraceae bacterium
TCGTGAATCTCGATGCGGCCGATGTAGCGGCTTTCGATGCCGGCCTCGTTGGCAATCGCGCCGACAATGTTTTGTGGCGTCGCGCCGTGCTGGTGACCCACTTCCAGCCGGTAGCGCATCACCTCAAAGTCAGCCGGTTCCCGGGGCCGTTCCCGCCGCTGGCCAGGCCGGGCGTCCGGCTCGGCGCGTTCGCGCGCCTCGTCCACCGGCTTCGCGTGAACCGGCTTCACGTCAGCCTCCACCGGTAATTGCAGCGGGCGGTCGCGTTGCATCAGGTACGCCAGCGCGGCGGCGATGTCGCGGGCGCTGATGTCCTGCTCCTCTTCGATCTGGCCAACCACCTCCTGGAAAAACGTCAGTTCCTGGGCGGCCAGGGTATCGAGAATTTTCTGTTTGAACCGGTTCAGGCGATGGCCGGCAATGGCGGCCTGGGAGGGCGGCTGCATCGGCGTGATCGGCTGGCGGGTCGCCTTTTCGATCACGCGCAGCATCCGCATCTCGCGCGGCGCGACGAACAGAATGGCTTCCCCGCCCCGCCCCGCCCGGCCGGTGCGCCCGATGCGGTGGATATAAGCCTCGGTGTCGTAAGGAATATCGTAATTGACGACGTGGCTGATCCGCAGCACGTCCAGTCCTCGCGCCGCAACATCGGTCGCCACCACGATATCAATGCCGCCATTGCGCAACTGCTCGATGGTCTTCTCGCGCAGCGCTTGGGTCATGTCGCCGTGCAGGGCGGCGCTGGGATAACCGCGCGCCTCCAAACGTTCAGTCAGTTCGGTCGCCGCGATCTTGGTGCGCATGAAAATCAGGACGGCGTCGGTATCCTCCACCTCCAGCACTCGGGTCAGGGCGTCGAGTTTGTGCTGAACACTGACCTGACAGTAGCGTTGCCGCACGGCGGCGACGGTGGCGGTGCGGGTCTGAATCTTGACTTCCCGCGGGTCGCGCAAATGGCGGTGCGCCACTCGGCGGATCGGTTCGGGCATGGTGGCGGAAAAGAGGGCCACCTGCTTCTCTGCTGGCGTCTGTTCAAGGATCCAGTCCACGTCCTCGATAAAGCCCATCCGCAGCATTTCGTCGGCTTCGTCCAGCACCACGCTGCGCAAACCGTCCAGCGTCAGGGTTTCCCGGCGCAGGTGATCCATCACCCGGCCCGGCGTGCCGACCACCACATGCACTCCGCGCCGCAGATGGCGCAGTTGCAGGGTCATGCTCTGGCCGCCGTAAATCGGCAGGACGTGAAAGCCGGGCAGATGGCGGGCGTAGCTCTGGAACGCCTCAGCCACCTGAATGGCCAGTTCGCGGGTAGGCGTCAGCACCAGCACCTGCGGCTGGCGGTCAGCCAAATCCAGCCGCTCCAGCAGCGGCAGGGCGAAGGCAGCGGTCTTGCCGGTGCCGGTTTGGGCCTGGCCGATCAGATCGTGGCCGGCGAGGAGATGGGGGATGCAGGCGGCCTGAATCGGCGAAGGCGCTTCGTAGCCGACTTCCTTCAGGGTTTGCAGCAACGGGGGCGAAAGCGCCAATTCTTCAAATTGAGCGATGGGGTCTGACATGAACAACCATACCTTGCGAAAAGAGCATCGCCCGCGCGGGGCGATAGCGAAAGGGAAATCAAAACAGCGGCGCTGGCCGTTCGGCGCGGGACCTCAACGGGCGCCGGCCAAGGCTCGCCGGCGACGAAACCTGGAGATGATATGCCAGCGCCAGATGAGATGAGCGACGCAGAACGTCAGGGTCGAAAACAATACCGCTGTCGTCAAGGTTCCGACCAGAAACGGCATGCCAATGTCTCCAGCGCGCTGCAACAACCAGTCCAGCGAAGGATCGAATGCCCAGTCCAGCGGTGGCCTCCCCAGTAGCCAGGCGCCGAAGCGATACGTCACATAGGCGAGAGGGGGAATCGTCAGCGGATTGGTGATCCACACCATGGCGACCGCCACCGGCAGATTGAACCGCAACCAGGCGGCGGCCGTGGCGGCGAGCAGCATTTGCCAGGGAACCGGCACGAAGGCGAAAAACGCACCGGCCGCCAATCCGCGCACGGTATAACGACGGCTGAAATGCCACAGACGCGGGTCGTGCAACAGATCGCCCAGAAAGCGCAGATTTTTGTGGGTGCGCAGCGTCTGGTGATCAGGCAGATAGCGTTGGAAGAACCGTTTCATAGCGAGATTCAGGCGGGACCGATGATTGGCGAGGACTGTGACCCACGGACGCTGGGAAAATTCGGGGGCGCCGCTTAACTAAAGTAAACTATAACCCTGTTGTCAGGTCGCTGGCTATCACGCCGCCGGCATTCAACGCGCCGAAAACTCAAAGGAATCGTAGAACAGTTGCTCCGCTGGCAATCCCCGGGCGGCGAATGCGGACTTGGCGGCCTCGATCATCGGCGGCGGGCCGCTCATGTACACGTCGTAGCCGCTCAGGTCCGGGTAATCGGCGGCGACCGCCTCATGCACCCAGCCGGTGCGCCCGGTCCAATCATCGTCCGGGCGTGGTTCCGACAGCACCGGGGTATAGCGGAAATTCGGATGTTCCGCTGCCCACTGGCGCGGCAGTGCATCCAGATACAAATCCACCCTGGCCCGCACGCCCCAATACAAGTGCAACGACCGGTCCAACCCGATATGGAAGGCGTGTTCCAACATGCCTTTCAGCGGCGCGAAGCCGGTGCCGCCGCCGATCAGGATGATCGGTCGCAGCGAATCCTCGCGCAGGAAAAAGGTTCCCAGCGGCCCCTGGAACCGCAGCAGCGCCTTGTCCTTCATCTTGTCGAACACGTAACCGGTGAAAAAGCCGCCGGGCACGTGGCGCACGTGCAGTTCCAGCAACTCATCCGCATGGGGCGGATTGGCCAGTGAGAAGCCGCGCCGCCGCCCGTCGGCCAGCAGGATGTCTATATATTGGCCGGCCAGGAATTGCAGGCGCTCGGTGTTCGGCAATTTCAGATAAAGCCGCATCACGTCCGGGGCCAGCAGTTCGCGCCGCTCCACCCGGCACGGCAGGGTTTTGACCGCGATGTCGCCGGTTTTGACCTCGCGCGCCTCGATCACCAGATCGGAGCGTGGCCGGGCTTGGCACAGCAGGGCCTTGCCCTCAGCTTGGTCGCGCTCGCTCAGACCGGGTGGCCGGCCATTGGGATAGGCAACTTCCCCGGACAAAATCTTGCCCATACAGGAACCGCAGGTGCCGTTGCGACAACCATAGGGCAATACGCTGCCCTTCTCGCGCAGGGCGGCATCCAAAACGGATTCGTTTTCCGCGACCTGGAATTCGTGACCGCTGGGTTGGATGGTGACGTGATAGGACATGGTGGCTTGATCGTTAGGGGGGGTTGAAACCAAAAGTCTTTCCATTAGATGCGTTGCGCTACCCCGCGCGCCGTCGCCAGCGGCAGGAACAGCTTCAGCGCCTGGTCGGGCAGGCGAATAAAGCCATGATGCTGGTAGAACGCCGCGGCGGATTCATCCTTGGCGTCAACCACCAGGGCATAGGCGGCGATTTCGGAGCGCAGGGCGCGCTCCAGGGCGTCGGCCAGCAAGGCGCCCCCCAATCCCTGGCCCTTGAAGTGTTGATCAACGGCCAATCGCCCCAGACGGATGGCGGGCACGGAGGGGTAGCGCGGGAGTTTCCTGCTCAGGCTCGCCGGCAGGTCGGAGAGCAGCACGCTGGCCGAAGCCAGGGTATAGAAGCCTGCGATCCATTGTTCGCCCGTCAGCGCCACGAAGCACGCCGTTACCCGCCGACGGATATCCTGCATGACGTGATCCCGGAAATAACGGTCCAGCGGCTCGGAACCGCTGTGGAAACCGGTGCGGTCGTGGCGATGGTCCAGGGGCGCGACCTGGAACAACGTACTGCTCATTCGGCGCTCACGAGTTTTCGGCGCCGGGCGAAGGCGCGCTCCAGGGCCGGGCTTGCCGGCGGCGGCGATAGCAGCGCCCGTGCGAAACACTCCTGATCGGTCAGGGACAACCGGATGATTTCGGCCTGTTCGATAGCCCGCTGGGCGGCTTCCTGCACGGCGGCCACTACGAAATCGGTCAGGGTGCGCCCCTGCAGCTCGGCAGCTCGCTTGAGCAGGGCGTGCAGTTCGGGGCTGATCCGGGCTTCCAGGCGCGCGGCAGGCGTTGCAATAGACATGGCGGCATTCCTCCTGACGATAGGATACGGCAATTTGCCGTATACATCCAAAATAGCGTTGAATGCTGCCGGCAGCGGAGGCTTCCCTACAGCCCCAACTCCCCCCACAACTTATCCACCCGCTGTTTCACCTCCGCGCTCATCGTCAATGGCCGGCCCCATTCGCGCGTGGTCTCGCCCGGCCACTTGTTGGTGGCGTCGAAGCCGATCTTGGAACCCAGCCCCGATACCGGCGAGGCAAAATCCAGGTAATCAATCGGCGTGTTCTCGATCATGACGGTATCCCGCGCCGGGTCCATCCGCGTCGTCATCGCCCAGATCACGTCCTTCCAGTCGCGGGCGTTCACGTCCTCGTCCACCACGATCACGAACTTGGTGTACATGAACTGGCGCAGGAACGACCAGACGCCCAGCATCACCCGCTTGGCGTGGCCGGGATACTGCTTGCGCATCGCCACCACCGCCAGCCGGTAGGAACAGCCCTCCGGTGGCAGATAGAAATCCACGATTTCGGGAAACTGCTTCTGCAAAATCGGTACGAACACCTCGTTCAGCGCCACGCCGAGAATAGCCGGCTCGTCCGGCGGGCGGCCGGTGTAGGTGCTGTGATAAATGGGATTCTCGCGGTGGGTAATCCGTTCGATGGTGAACACCGGAAACCGGTCCACTTCGTTGTAATAGCCGGTGTGATCGCCAAACGGCCCTTCCAGCGCAGTTTCGTCAGGCTGAATATGCCCTTCCAGCACGAATTCGGCGCTGGCTGGGGCTTGTAAATCGTTGCCCAGGCATTGCGCCAGTTCAGTCCGCGACCCGCGCAGCAGCCCGGCGAAGGCGTATTCCGACAGCGTGTCCGGCACGGGCGTCACCGCCGCCAGAATCGTAGCCGGATCGGCGCCCAGCGCCACTGCTACGGGAAACGGTTCGCCGGGCCGGGCCTGACGCCATTCGCGGAAATCCAGCGCCCCGCCCCGGTGCGACAGCCAGCGCATGATGACCTTGTTGCGGCCGATCACCTGCTGGCGGTAGATGCCGAGATTCTGACGCGGCTTGTTCGGCCCGCGCGTGACCACCAGCCCCCAGGTGATCAACGGCCCGGCATCCTCCGGCCAGCAGGTTTGAATCGGCAGGCGCGACAAATCCACGTCAGGCCCCTCGATCACCCGCTCCTGGCACGGTGGCCGGCTGATTTTCTTCGGGGCCATGTCCAGCACTTTCTTGAACACGGGCAGCTTCTCCCAGGCGTCGCGCAGGCCCTTGGGCGGATCGGGTTCCTTCAAAAACGCCAGCAGCTTGCCCACCTCGCGCAACGCTTCCACGTTATCCGCGCCCATGCCCAGCGCCACCCGGCGCGGCGTGCCGAACAGATTGCCCAGGACCGGGATGGCGTGGCCCTTGGGATGCTCGAACAGGATCGCCGGTCCGCCCGCGCGCAACACCCGGTCGCAAATCTCGGTCATCTCCAGTTTCGGGTCCACGGCAACCGCAACGCGCCGGAGTTCGCCGAGCCGCTCCAGTTGGGCGATAAAGTCGCGCAAGTCCTTGTATTGCAT
>CALMNY010000225.1 GCA_937872125.1 uncultured Candidatus Competibacteraceae bacterium
CGGCAAGGATCGGCGGATTGTGTACGCCGACCCCAACGCGGCGGTCCCCGCGCGAGCGCCGCTGGACGGAGATCCCCTGCTGGCGCCGAACGCGTTCCCCACCGACCGCCAGCGTTTCGTAGCCCCCATCTATCTGGAACCGCTGGCGCTGCCGGCGCCAGCCCCCCTGGAGAAGCGCTACTTGGGCGCGATCGAACTGGAACTCGCCACGGCGCCCGTGCAAATCGAGCAGACCCAACATTTCCTGCGGAACATTGGGCTGGTTTCGATCACTTTCGTAGCCGGACTCATCCTGGCCTGCTGGACCGGCTACCGGCTGGCCCGCTCCCTCCGGCAAGCCGCGCGCGCCATCGAGCGGATCAAGGGCGGCGATTTGTCCGTGCGATTATCCCGAACCGAAGTGAACGAAATCGGCATTTTGCAGGACGGGGTGAACCTGTTGGCCGAGACCATCGCGGGGGAGCAAGCCCGGCTCGAAAACGAACTCGCCAAGGTCCGCGACGAATACGACCAGGTGTTGGCTCGCTTGCAGGTACAAACCCAAACCGCCGAACAGGCCAATCAGGCCAAGAGTCTGTTCCTGGCCAAGGTCTCGCACGAAATGCGCACGCCGTTGTATTCGATCCAGGGATTGGCGGAACAGTTGCTGCGCGCTGTCTCCAACCCCGAGGAAGAGCGGACGGTCCAGACGCTGCTGGGGGCGGTGCGGACGCTGTACAACACCATCAGTGACATTCTCGACTTCACTCAGCTGGAGCGTGGCAAATACACGCCTCATTTCGAACTGCTGGATCTTTGGGCCGAAATCGAGCAGGTCATCGAAACGATCGCGCCACTGGCGGCCCGGCAGCGCCTGTATCTGGATGTCATCGTCGAGCCGCGCACGCCAACCACCGTCTGGAGCGACAGCCGGGCGCTTCGGGCGATCGTGACCAACCTGATCGCCAATGCGGTGAAATTCACGGAAAGGGGCGGTATCTGCATTCGGCTGAGCGCGCCTTCCGGTCCAACCGACGGTTCGGTACTGGTTTACCTACGGGTTCAAGATACCGGTTGCGGCATTCCCGCCGACCAGATGGCCACCATTTTCGCGCCGTTCGAACAAGTGGACGGCGCTCTCAATCGGCGCTTCGGCGGTACCGGGCTGGGATTGTCGATCGTCAAGGGTTACTGCGACGTTCTCAACGGCCACATCGGTGTCGAAAGCCGTCTGGGGCGAGGCACGACCTTTACGGTGACCCTGCCCTTTAGCCGAGTCGATCCGAATCCGCACGCTCCTCTCAACCTGCCGAAGAAGTGGCGCGCCCTGGTGGTCGACGACCGCCCCAGTTTCCGCGAGTCGGTTCGTTGCCGCCTCGAGAACCTCGGTCTGGTGGTGACGGAACAGCCGGGGCCGGCGGCGATGTTGAATGCTCGACCGCCTCCCGCCCTCGGCTACGACCTGCTCGTCGCGCAAAACGTGTCCGCTCTGCCCCCTCAGACCCGATCTGAACAGATCGAGCGCTGGCATGACTGGGCGCAATACATTATCAGCCTGGAAACAGGGCCTTTGCCGTCGCCGCCCTCCGTGCCGGACCACAGCGGTATCAGTCTCGTCCTGAGTGCGGCCATCACTCGGGCGGCGTGGTACGCCGAACTCAGCCCCCTGCTCGCCAACGTGCGACTGGAAGAGAATACCGTCCCTCATCATCGACGGCGGCGACACTTTCTCACCGACAAAACCGTACTGGTGGTCGAAGACTTCGAACTCAACCTTGAGATCATGACCCGCCAGTTGCGCCGGCATGGCCTGCGGGTTTTAGAGGCCAGCGACGCGGACGAGGCGACGCGGAAGGCAACCTGTCCCGACCTGCGACTGATCCTCATGGATATCCAGATGCCGGGGACCGACGGCGTCGCCGCCATCCAGGCCATCCGCGCCCTGCCTGCCGGCGTGGACCTCCCTATTCTGGCGTTCACGGCCAGTGCGGACCAACCGACCCATCATCGCGCGATGGCGGCTGGCGCGAACGGCGTACTGGTCAAACCGCTCAGCGAGGAGGAGTTGATCAACGCGGTGTACGAGACGCTGTTGGGATTCGATGCACCGCTCGTGACGATTCCCACCACCTGAGTCCGCGACGATGTTGTCGATCCTGTTGCTTGGTGGAGGTAGGTTGTACTGGTGGGGTTTGATCGTCGACCAGCGCATTGCCGTGCTGGCCGGCGCGGGTGCGCTGGGTGGGGCCTTGATCCTGCTGGTCGGTCAAGGCGGGATCGCGCCGGCCGCGTTCCCGACCGTGGTGCTCGCCGCTGGCCTGGCGGGGTCGCTCAAGTGGGTTCATCAGCCGGTCTGGCAGGCGGTGGGCTGGCCGCTCTATGTGCTGGTCGTGCTGGCCTTGGGATTTCGGCTGTTGCCGGGGTTCGCCCCCGTGCCCGTGTTGGCAGCTCCCGGAGCGGGGAACCTGTCTGTGGTTTGGTTCACTCCCGAAAAGCTGCTGTTGCTGGGGCTGGTGCCGCCGCTGGTCCTGACGCCGGTGCCGCCGGTGCCGCCGGGGTCGGGGTGGTTCGGCCGCGACCGACCCCGACTGACGGTTGCCCTGATCCTGGGAATCACTTTGCTGGCGCTGATCCCCCTGGCGCTGGCGCTCGGTTTCACGCGACCGGGATGGGCGGCGGGATCGTTGCCGGTTCTGATCTACCGGCTTGCCGACCATCTGGTGTTCACGTGCGTGCTGGAAGAAAGTTTCTTTCGGGGGATCGTGCAAACCGAGTTGATTCGGGGGTTCGCCGACCGGGGATGGTCACAGGCTGCGCCGTTGGGGATTATTGCCGCGTCCCTGTTCTTCGGTGGGGCGCATGTTGGGGGCGGTGCTGCTTTTATGCTGCTGGCGACTATCGCCGGTCTCGTTTATGGCGTCGCGTACTACCTGACCGGGCGCATTCAGGATGCCGTCGCCGTCCATTTCGCCGTCAATGCCATT
>CALMNY010000226.1 GCA_937872125.1 uncultured Candidatus Competibacteraceae bacterium
TCCGGCGTGCTCAGGTGCAGGTCCGGGGTGACTTCCAGCCTGTCCAGATCGAAATCGGGCTGATAGAAGCGGTTGAACAGCACCAGCGCGTCGGCCCCGGCCTCGTCCAGCGCCTTGGCCATCGAACCAATGGCGCTGAAGAACGGACTTAGCTTCACCGCCACCGGAATGGTCACCGCCGCCTTGACCGCTTTCACGATCTCGACGTAGCGTTCCTCGACCTCGCGGCCACTGGTGGTTAGATCGGCGGGGATGTAATAGATGTTCAGTTCGACGCCTTTCGCCCCGGCTTCCTGCATCAACTGGGCGTACTCGATCCAGCCGGTGTTGGTGATGCCGTTCAGGCTGCCGATGATCGGGATGTCCACCGCTGCCGAAGCCTGCCGTAGCAGTTCCAGATAGCTGTCCGGGCCGACCGTGTAGTCGTCCATCTCCGGGAAATAATTCAGCGACTCGGCGAAGCTCTCGGTGCCGGCGGTCATCAGGTATTCGAGCGCGGCGCTTTCATGCTGCAACTGCTCCTCGAACAGCGAGAACATGACCACAGCCGCCGCGCCGGCGTCCTCCAGGCGCTTGATGCTGGCCAAATTCCCGGACAGCGGCGAGGCCGACGCCACGATGGGATGTTGCAGTTCCATCCCCATGTAAGTGGTTCGTAAATCCATGGTGGTTCCTTCTACGTGCGGGATGCGGAGGGCGGCGGGTTTCGATCCGTGCGGTTCGGAACCCGCCGCGCGCCCTGATTATCTGAACTTCGGCTGGAACGTCGCGCCGCTGCGGGCCGCCATTTCCTCGTAAATTGACCAGCGCCGATTGACCGCCTGCTGGGCCAGGTCCATCAACTCTTCGGCTTCCTTGGGATTGGTGTGGGCCAGCACCTTGTAGCGCACCTCGTTATAGCGGTATTGCTTCAGCGGAATCTTCGGCCGTCCCGAATCGAGCACGAACGGATTTTCGCCGGACTCGCGCACCGCCGGGTTATAGCGCAGCAGCGGCCAGTGCCCGCTTTCCACCGCCAGATGTTGTTGATCCAGACCGCGCTGCATGTTGATGCCGTGAGCGATGCAGTGGCTGTAGGCCAGGATCAGCGACGGCCCGTTATAGGCTTCGGCCTCGCGGAAGGCCAAGAGCGTCTGCTGGGGATTGGCGCCCAGCGCGATTCGGGCCACGAACACGTTGCCGTAGGAAATCGCCTGCAACGCCACGTCCTTCTTGCCGATCTGCTTGCCGGCGGCGGCAAATTTGGCGACCGCGCCCAGCGGGGTGGATTTCGACATCTGGCCGCCGGTGTTGGAATACACCTCGGTATCCAGCACCAGAATGTTAATGTCGCGGCCGCTGGCCAGCACGTGATCCACGCCGGACGAGCCGATGTCGTAGGCCCAGCCGTCGCCGCCGACGATCCAGACGCTGCGCCGCACCAACTGGTCGGCGACCGACAGCAGATGCTGGGCGCGCGGGTCCTTGATCTCCCGCAGGCGCTGCTTGAGTTCGGCCAGCCGGCCGCGCTGGCGGCGGATGTCAATTTCGGTGACCTGTTCGGCTTCGATCAGGTCATCCACCAGGTCCGCGCCGATCTGGGACGCCAGCGCCCGCAGCAGTTCCTGGGCGAAGGCCAGATGCTTGTCGGCGGTCAGGCGGAAGCCCAGGCCGAATTCGGCGTCGTCCTCGAACAGCGAGTTCGACCAGGCCGGGCCGCGCCCTTCGCTGTTGACCGACCACGGCGTGGTTGGCAGGTTGCCGCCGTAGATCGAGGAGCAGCCGGTGGCGTTGGCCACCAGCAGCCGGTCGCCGAACAGTTGCGAGAGCAGCTTGAGATAGGGCGTCTCGCCGCAGCCGGAACAGGCGCCGGAGAACTCGAACAGCGGCGGCAGGAATTGCACGCCGCGCACGGTCGAGAAGTCCACCCGGCCACGATCCACTTCCGGCAGGGTTTCGAAGAAGCCGATATTGGCCCGCTCGCTGGCCAGCACCGGTTCCTTGAGCGCCATGTTGATCGCTTTGCGATTGGCCTGTTCCTTGCTCTTGGCCGGGCAGACCTCGACGCACAGCGCGCAGCCGGTGCAGTCCTCCAGATAGACTTGCAGGGTGTAACGAATTTCCGGGAAGCCCCGGGCGTCGATGGGCGCGGTCTTGAACGCCTTGGGCGCTCCTGCCAGGCTGGCTTCGTTATAGAACTTGGACCGGATCACCCCGTGCGGGCAGACCATGCTGCAATTGCCGCACTGGATGCAGATGTCCGGTTCCCAGGTCGGCACGAAGTTGGAGATGTTGCGCTTCTCCCATTGGGTGGTGCCGCTGGGATAACTGCCGTCCACCGGCAGGGCGCTGACCGGCAGTTCGTCGCCGCGCCCGGCCATCATCATCGCCGTGACCTTTTGCACGAACTCCGGCGCGTGGGCCGGCACGATGGACGGCAGTTGGCGGGTTCCGGTCGCCTGCGCCGGCACCGTGATCTGGCGCAGATTGGCCAGGGTGTTGTCCACCGCCACGAAATTCTTGCGCACCACTTCCTCGCCCTTGCGCGCGTAGGTCTTCTTGATCGAGTACTTGATTTTCTCAATCGCTTTGTCGCGCGGCAGCACCTTGGAAATAGCGAAGAAGCAGGTCTGCATGATGGTGTTGATCCGCGTCCCCATGCCGTTGTCGCGGGCCACCTTTTCGGCGTTGATGCCGTAGACCTCCAGCTTCTTGGCGATGATTTCCTCCTGCACCGGGCGCGGAATCCGGTCCCAGGCTTCCTCCGGCTCTTGCGGGCTGGTGTTGAGCAGCACCACCGCCCCCGGCGCGGCCCGCTTGAGCACGTCGCCGCGATCCAGGAAGTTGAACTGGTGGACGCCGATGAAGTTGGCCGACTGCACCAGATAGGGCGCGCGGATCGGATCGGGGCCGAAACGCAGGTGCGAGACCGTCTGCGAGCCGGATTTCTTGGAGTCGTAGACGAAATAGCCCTGGGCGAAGAATTCGGGATCGTCGCCGATGATCTTGATCGAGTTCTTGTTGGCGCCGACCGTGCCGTCCGCGCCCAGCCCGAAGAACATGGCCCGCACCACCTGGTCGGATTCGATGTTGAAACCGGGGTCCACGTCCAGGCTGGTGTGCGCCACGTCGTCCACGATGCCGACGGTGAAGTGGTTCTTGGGCTGATCCTTGCGCAGTTCGTCGAACACCGCCTTGCACATCGCCGGGGTGAATTCCTTGGACGACAGGCCGTAGCGACCGCCGATCACGCGCGGCAGCGCCGGCGTCGGCAGCGTGCCGGCGAACTGGGCTTCCACCAGGGTATTGACCACCTCCAGGTACATCGGCTCGCCGGTCGTGCCCGGTTCCTTGGTGCGCTCGATGACCGCGATGGATTTAACGCTGGCCGGCAGCGCCGCCAGGAAATCGCGGGCTGAGAGGGGTTGATACAGACGAACCTGCACCACACCGACCCGCTCGCCGCGCTGGTTGAGGTAGGCGGCGGTCTCGCAGGCGGTTTCCGTGCTGGAACCCATCAGAATGATGACCCGTTCGGCCTTGGGATCGCCGAAGTAGTCGAACAGGTGGTAGCGGCGGCCGGTGATGCC
>CALMNY010000227.1 GCA_937872125.1 uncultured Candidatus Competibacteraceae bacterium
AACCGCCGTCAGCCGGCCCGGACATTCGGGGTGGCCGCAGCCGGTGTCATGCTCCAGAGAAGCCGGATGGGTGTAGAGCAGGGTGGTCATGATGGCGAATCCTCATGCACCGGGATTTCGTGTTTGATGGTGGATCGGCGCAGCGCCTTCAACACATCCTCACGGGCCACAATGCCGACCAGCAGGCCGTTGTCCACCACCGGCAGGCTCTTGGTGCGCATCTCCACCAGTTTCTGTAACAGGCGGCTGAGCGGCAGCAGCGGTTCAACGCTGACCGGATCGCGGGTCATGATCGCCTCGGCGGGTTGTTCCATGATCTCGTCGTAGTGTGGAACCATCGCGCGGATGCCGAGGCTGAACGCCTTAAGCAGGTCGAACTTGGTCAGAATGCCGAGCAGATGGCGCTGCTCGTCCACCACGGGCACTCCGTTAAAATCGTGGCTCTCGAATAGTTCCTCAACCTCTTTCAACGGGGTTTGCGGGCTGATGGCGATAGGGTTGGCGGTCATGGCGTCGCGGACTTCGTACTTCAGAAATTCATACATATCGAGATGATCCTGGGGCAGGGCGGGGCAGCCAGAGCGCGCCCGCGCGGGTTGAACGATAACCTCGCTATTCTAGGGTGAATAGCACGGGCCTGTCTGGACAATTCCGGTTGCCCGCTCCGCTGGCGAAAGCGGGGTTCACGCCACTTCCGGAATTTGCCGCAGCGCCGCTTCCAGCACCTCCACGCCTGCGCCGCGCCGGTGGGCGTGTTCACTGAGATGCCGCCGCCAGGCCCGCGCCCCTGGAATGCCCTGAAACAGGCCCAGAACGTGCCGGGTCATGCAATGCAGCGGCGTTCCCTGTTGTAGCTGATTTTCGACATAGGGCAGGAACGCCCGAATGACTTGATGGCGACTCGGCAGCGGCGTATCGGAGCCGAAAAACCGCCGATCTGCGTCGGCCAGCAGATAAGGATTCTCGTAAGCGGCGCGACCGATCATCACCCCGTCCACGCGCCGTAATTCGTCCTCAGCCTGATCCAGGTTGCGCAGTCCGCCGTTGAGAATGATCGTCAGGTCGGGAAAATCCCGCTTGAGCCGGTACACGATGTCGTAACGCAGCGGCGGAATTTCCCGGTTTTCTTTCGGACTCAGGCCACGCAGCCAGGCTTTGCGGGCGTGGATGATGAAGACTTCGCAACCACCGCTGGCGACCCGCCCGACGAAGTCCGTCAATGCTTCGTAGGAATCGCGGTCGTCAATGCCGATGCGGGTTTTCACCGTGATCGGCAGGTTCACCGTCGTTCGCATCGCCGCTACGCCGTCGGCCACCAACTCCGGCTCGGCCATCAAACAGGCGCCGAACCGGCCCGATTGCACCCGGTCGCTGGGACAGCCAACGTTCAGGTTGACTTCATCGTAATCGAAGTCCGCCGCGATGCGGGCGCAGCGCGCCAGTTCGCCGGGATCGCAGCCGCCCAGTTGCAGCGCCAGCGGATGCTCGGCGGGATCGTAAGCCAGCAACCGCTCGCGATCTCCGTGCAGCGCTGCGCCGGTGGTGACCATTTCCGTGTACAGCAGCGTAGGCCGGCTCAATAACCGGAGGAAATACCGACAGTGCCGGTCAGTCCAGTCCAGCATCGGGGCCACGGCGAGCCGGCGGTTGAGAGGCTGCATCAGGGTTTGGCGAACAACTCGATAAAGAACTGCTGCATCGCCAACCAGGACCGGGCATCGGCGGCGGCGTTATAAGCCGCGCCTTTACTGTTGTCGTTGCCATTAGCGGGATTGGTGAAACCATGCACCGCGCCGCCGTAGGCGATCAACTGCCAGTCCACGCCAGCGGTGCGCATTTCCTGCTCGAACGCCGCCACCTGTTCGTCGGGTACGTGGGGGTCGTCAGCTCCGTGCAGCACCAGCACCTTGGCGCGGATGTTTTTCGCATCCTGGGGCGCGGGCGTGTCGAGACCGCCGTGGAAGCTGACCACGCCGGCAAGCTCTGCGCCACTCCGCGCCAGTTCCAGCACGGCAGTACCGCCAAAACAGTAACCGATGGCGGCGACCTTCTCCTTCACCACGCCGGGTTGCGCCTTGAGCGTCGCCAGACCGGCGGCCGTCCGCGCCCGCAGCAACGCTCGATCTTTTTTGTACAAACCGGCCAGCGCGCCCGCTTCCTTGGCGTCAGCGGCGATCTTGCCATCGCCGTAAATGTCGGCGGCGAACGCGACGTAGCCCAGTTCCGCCAATTGCTCGGCGCGGCGCTTGGCGTAGCCGTCCAATCCCTTCCATTCATGCACGACCAGCACCCCCGGCAACGGTCCCTTGGCATCCTTGGGAACAGCCAGATAACCCACCAGGCGGGCATCGCCCTGCCGGTACTCCACAGTCTTGGTTTCAATGGCGGCCTGAGCCAGGGTAGACGCCAATCCGCCGAACAGCAGCAACAGCAATGCACGTAGCATCATTGAATCCTCCAGGTGGTGAATAACCGGGAATTGGAGTCGGTTAGGGGGGCGGCAAGTTCCCACCGCCCTGCATTCAGCGTAGCGCCTTGACCGCTTCCCGGATCAATTCGGGGCCGCGATAAATAAAACCGGTATACAACTGCACCAGGCTGGCCCCAGCCGCGATCTTGGCGGCGGCGTCGGCTCCGCTCAGAATGCCGCCGACGGCGATGATCGGCAGCTTGCCCCCCAGAATCTCCCGCAACTGCCCGACGACAGCGGTGGAGCGGGTCATCAACGGCGCGCCGCTGAGTCCGCCCGTTTCCTGGGCGTGCGGCAGCTTTTCCACGCCCGCGCGGGAAAACGTGGTGTTAGTCGCGATGACGGCGTCCAGCTCATACCGTAGCAACGCCTGGCCCACGGTTGGCAGGTCGGCGTCGGCGATGTCCGGGGCGATCTTGATCGCCAGCGGCACGTAGCGCCCGTGTTCGCTCGCCAGCCGCGCCTGCTCCGTTTTCAGCGCCTCCAGTAACCGGTCCAGCGTCGCACCGTATTGCAGGTCACGCAGCCCCGGCGTGTTCGGTGAAGAAATGTTGACCGCGACGTAACTGGCCCAGGGATAGACCTTGCGCAGGCCGAGCAGGTAATCCTCGGCGGCGCGCTCGACCGGGGTATCGGCGTTCTTGCCGATGTTGATGCCCAGCACGCCTTGGCCGCCAGTGCGGCGCACCCGCTCCACCAGCCGATCCACCCCCTGATTGTTGAAGCCCATTCGGTTGATCAGCGCCTGGGCGCGCGGCAGACGAAACATGCGCGGCTTGGGATTGCCAGGCTGGGGACGGGGAGTAACGGTGCCGACCTCGACGAACCCAAACCCCAGCGCCCGCCAAATGGCGATGCATTCGCCATCCTTGTCCAGTCCCGCCGCCAGTCCGACCGGATTGGGAAAATCAATGCCCATGACCCGCCGTGGGGCGTTGGGGATGCCGAACGCAGCGATGCGGGCGAGCAATCCGGCGCCTGGCAGGCGCATCAGCATCTGCGTCCAGTCGTGCGCCGTTTCCGGGTCCAGTTGGAACAGCAACGTGCGAAGCAAAAGATAGTAGTTCATTGAAAAACCTCACCGTCGTCAAAACACCGGATAGGATCGGTAACCGGACTATAGGGAGTAGTTGAATAGTGACAGTCGAAAACAATCCTGGTAACATGGCTCTCAAGCTTGCCATATATACGATTTAGCGTGCCTTCAATGGCAATGAAACCCATGGTTTAATCGCCAAAAATGTCACAATAAAGAGTAAACTGGCGAGCAGAGAAATCACCTTTGGGCATGGCGGGCAATGTAAGCTGGCATGGCTATTGGATCGAAATTTTTTTTATCGCTGGAAGCGGGCATCGCCAGTGATCGTATGACGTGACGGCCCCGTTGATGCACAACCGTTAACTCCTGGAACCGCGGGGCCTTGTAGCCCAGGCGGATGAGCCAATTGACTGCGGAAGAGAACAATGCGCAAGTTATTGATTTTAAGCACGGCTACTGTCGAGGATGAACTCATCCAGAAAATTTCTGCGGCGGATTGGGAAGTTTACTGGGCCCAGGATGCCAGTCAGGCCCGAGTTCTGTTGACTGAACAATCCTTCCGTGTCGGCTTGGCGCTTCTGTTCAGTTGCGAGCCGGAACGATCCATCCAATGGGTCGTTGATCTGATGTTGGCCCGCCAGAAAATGCAGTGGGTCATCGCACTGCCCCGACCCTTCGTGGATCGCCGGCTGCTGTCTGGCCTGATTGCTGAACGTTGCTACGATTATCACACGCTACCCATTGATATCCAACGCCTGACGGTTACGTTGGGCCATGCGTATGGCATGGCCGAGGTGATCGAGAACAATTTGCGCCAGCAGCGCGAGGCCGAGACGCAATATGGCCTGATCGGCAACAGCCCGGCGATGCAGACGCTGTTCCGGGGTATCCAGAAGGCGGCTGAAGTGGATGTGCCGGTTTTGATCACCGGTGAAGTCGGTACCGGCAAGGAGCAGGCTGCACGGGCGATTCACGAAAATTCCGCCCGGGCGGCGGCGCCGTTTATCACCGTAAATTGCGAAGCGTTGACCGCCGATCTGACTCAGTCCGAGCTATTTGGACATGAGAAGGGCGCATTCGCCGGCGCTGGCGAACGCCGGATCGGTCAGATCGAGGTAGCCAACGGTGGAACCTTGTTTCTGGACGAAGTTGATACGCTCGGACTGGAGGCGCAGGCTAATTTGCTGCGCCTTTTGGAAGAGAAGAAGATTCGGCGGCTGGGTGGCGCTAAACCGATTCCGGCCAATGTCCGGGTTATTGCCGCCACTCATTCCAATATCGAGCAGGCGTTGCGCGAAGGGCGATTCCGTGAGGACCTGTTCTATCGCCTGAACGTCCTGCACCTGCGGGCGCCCACGCTGCGCGAGCGGCGCGGCGACGTAGAACTGCTGGCCCGCTACTTCTTCAACAAGTTTTCCGCCGAGGTCAAGACGGTCGCCAAAGGCTTCAACCGGGATGCGCTCGAAGTCATTAGCCGCTATGACTGGCCGGGCAATGTCCGCGAACTCATGAACCGGGTGCGCCGTGGGGTATTGTTGACTGAAGGCCCCTATATCTCGCCTTCCGACATGGAGCTGGAGCGGCGTTCGCTGGGGCGGGGCTTTGTCACCCTGGACGAGGCGCGCATGGCGGCGGACCGTGAGGTCATTCAGGCCACGCTGCTGCGGACCCGGTTCAATATCGCCCGCGCCGCCCAGGAGTTGAGCGTCTCGCGCATGACCCTGTACCGTTTGATGGAGAAGTACGACATCCGCCGCGATAATCTCTGAACCCCACGCGGCAGGTCAAACGAAAACGCCGGCCTAACCCGGCGTTTTTCGGTTTTTAGTTCTACGTTGTCAGATTGATGTATTTGATTTTTATCCTCCTGTAAATTTTCCTGTGATGGCGAGGGGTAGCAGCGTGGAGCCAGGGCGTCGACTCCATCCAACCCATTGATCTTGTTAAGTGATGTTGGTTTGGCTTACCCGCGCCGCCATTTCGATCACAGGAAAATTTACAGGAGGAATTCTTTCGGGGCCATTTGATGGCTGTTGTCACTTCATCTGGAATGTTCAGGGTCATAGCCATGTATGGTTCTCGCGATCAGATCAGGCGAAAGGCGAAAGGTGGTAATTCCGCTCTTTTTCCGAGAACTGTCGTAACGTGTCCCGAAGTCGTGGACTTCGAGGAGGCACGGCAACGGCGCGCAAGCCGTTGATTTGGCGGAGAGGGTGGGATTCGAACCCACGTGGGGCGGTAAAGCCCCCATCCGATTTCGAGTCGGCGCCGTTGTGACCGCTTCGGTACCTCTCCGTAAGGCTTTAGGGTGACAAAGCCGAAGGGAAGCGCATTATAGCGCACCGTGACGTTTTGCCAACCGCTCTATGCAGCCCCGCGCAGGATGCGCCGCTCGGTCAGATAGGCCAGCAGTCGCTCCACGTTGGCCTCAATCGCGTCGTGCTCGGTATCAAGCACCAGTTCCGGCCGTTCCGGCGCTTCATAGGGCGAATCAATGCCGGTGAATTCCCGGATCACCCCGGCGCGCGCCCGGGCGTACAGTCCTTTGGGATCACGCCGCTCGCAGGTCTCCAGCCCGGCGCGCACGTACACCTCGATGAATTCGCCTTCCGGCGCCAGCGCCCGCGCCAGCGCCCGGTCGGCGCGGAACGGCGAGATGAACGCGGTGATCACGATCAGGCCGGCGTCTACGAACAGCGCCGCCACCTCGCCCACCCGGCGGATATGCTCGACCCGCTCCGCCTGGGAAAAGCCCAGGTCCTGGCTCAGCCCGTGACGGACATTGTCGCCATCCAGCAAATAGCTGTGATAGCCGCGTTGCCACAACCGCTGCTCCAGCGCGTTGGCCAGGGTGGATTTGCCCGCGCCCGACAATCCGGTCAGCCAGATCACGCACGGCCGCTGCCCCTTCTGATTGGCGCGCTGCGTCCGACTGACCTTGTGCTCATGCCAGACCACGTTGCGCGCTTTGTCCACCAACGGCTGGGTCATGGGCCGCACGATCATCCCCGCTCCGACCGTGACGTTGCTGAGGCGGTCAATGAAAATGAATGCGCCAGTTCCCGGACAAACCTCATAGGGGTCGAAAGGGGCCGGCTGGTTCAGGGCGATCCGGCAATAACCGATTTCGTTCAATCCCAGTTCCTCGGCGCGCTGGTGCTCCAGGGTATTCACATCAATCCGGTGATGCAGCGCCATCGGGGTCGCCGGCATCAGGCGGGTTCCCAGCTTGATATCGTATTGCCGACCCGGCAATAACGGCGCATCCGCCATCCATACCACACGGGCGTCGAAGGCATCCGCTACCGCCGGCAAGCGGTCGGGATGCACCAGCAGGTCGCCACGACTGACATCAATTTCATCGCGCAGGGTCAGTGTCACTGCCTGGCCGGCCTGGGCCTCGGTCAGTTCGCCCTCGGTGGTCACGATGGCGGCGATGTGCGAGCGCCGGCCCGAAGGCAACGCCACCACTTCGTCGCCCGGTCGGACCACCCCGGCGGCGATGGTGCCGCAGAACCCGCGAAAATCCAGGTGGGGCCGATTGACGTACTGCACCGGAAAGCGGAAATCGCGCAGGTTGCGGTCGGCGGTTACATCCACCTGCTCCAGCAGGTGCAGCAGGGTCGGCCCGTCATACCAGGGCATGGCGGTGGAAGGCTGGACGACGTTATCGCCGCGCAACGCCGACACCGGGATGCAATGGACTTCCCCCACCCCCAACTGGGCCGCGAATTCCTGATAGTCGGCGCAAATGCGTGCGAACGCCGCTGGATCGAACCCGACCAAATCCATCTTGTTGATCGCCAGCACCAGATGGCGGATGCCCAGCAGCGACACGATGAAGCTGTGGCGGCGGGTTTGCACCTGAACCCCCTTGCGCGCATCCACCAGCAGGATGGCCAGTTGCGCGGTCGAGGCGCCGGTCGCCATATTGCGGGTGTATTGCTCATGGCCGGGGGTGTCGGCGATGATGAACTTGCGCTTTTCGGTGGAGAAGTAACGATAGGCGACGTCAATGGTGATGCCCTGTTCCCGCTCCGCCTGCAAGCCATCCACCAGCAGCGCCAGGTCCAGCTCCTCGCCGGTGGTGCCGTATTTGGTGGTGTCGCGGCGCACGGCGGCGAGTTGATCCTCATAGATCAACTGGGTGTCGTACAACAGTCGGCCGATCAGGGTGCTCTTGCCGTCATCCACGCTGCCGCAGGTGATGAAGCGCAGCAGGTCCTTGCGTTCGTGGCCCGCCAGATACGCCTGGATATCGGTTTCGATCAGGGGAGAGGCGTGGGACATGAGTTAGAAATATCCTTGACGTTTCTTTTCTTCCATCGAGCCGGCGGCGTCGTGGTCAATCAACCGGCCCTGGCGTTCGGAATGGCGGGCCAGCAGCATTTCCTGAATGATTTCCGGCAGTGTAGCCGCCCGCGAGCGGATTGCGCCCGTCAGCGGGTAACAACCCAGGGTGCGGAACCGAACCCATTCCAGATGCGGCGTTTCGCCCGGCTCCAGCGGCATCCGCGCGTCGTCCACCATGATCAGCGTCCCGTCCCGTTCCACCACCGGTCGCTCGGCAGCGAGATAAAGCGGCACGATGGGAATATTCTCCAGGTAGATGTACTGCCAGATGTCCAGTTCGGTCCAGTTGGACAGTGGAAACACCCGGATGCTTTCGCCCTTGTGAACCCGACCGTTATACAGGTTCCACAGTTCAGGGCGCTGATTCTTGGGGTCCCAGCGATGATGACGGTCGCGGAAGGAATAGACCCGTTCCTTGGCTCGTGAACGCTCCTCGTCGCGGCGGGCGCCGCCGAACGCGGCGTCGAAGCCGTAGCGGTCCAGCGCCTGCTTGAGCGCCTGAGTTTTCATCACATCGGTGTGGACCCGCGAACCGTGGGTGAACGGATTGATACCCTGGCGCCGCCCTTCTTCGTTGATGTGAACGAGCAACTCCAGCCCCAACCGCCGGGCCTGCTCATCGCGAAAGCGGATCATGTCCCGAAACTTCCAGGTAGTGTCCACATGCAGCAAGGGAAACGGCGGCTTGCCGGGGTAAAACGCCTTGAGCGCCAGATGCAGCATCACCGAGGAATCCTTGCCAATCGAGTACAGCATGACCGGCTTTTCGAACTCGGCGGCAACTTCACGGATAATATGGATACTCTCGGCTTCGAGTTGTTGGAGGTGCGTTTTCAACCGCCCTTTCTCCAGGATGGGGACAAAGGCCGGCATTCTAGCGGGCGGCCTCTGGCAAGGTAAAGTTTGAACGGCCTGTTCCGCACCGATCACTCAGGACAAAATACGCCTGCCGCCGCTAAACTATCCGCCATGCCGTCCTCTCCATACTCCTCCATCCGCCTGTTTGTGTTGGCCCTGTTGCTGGCGACAGGCGCCTGCCAAACGGTTTCAGGTCTTGGCCTGCCAGCGGCTGAATTTGCCGCCCTGATCGAACTCAACGCCGCCATTAACCGCCAGGGCCGGCCTTGTCCCACCGATTCCTGTCTGGAAGACTGGCCGGACGCCGCCGACCTGGAGCGGCTCGATTACTGGGATTGCAAAGCCTATGTTGTCGCCAAGGCCGACCGCTTGATCCGGCAGCAGGGCTACGACCCGGTGCGGTTGGAGTATGTGCTGATTGAAGGTTCGCCGCTGCGGGTCACCCACGCCGGCTTGCTGGTGGACGGCCGCTGGGTGCTGGATAGCGGCCTGCGCTGTCAGGTCTGCACGCTGGAGCAATTCACGGCCGGCGTGCGCCTCACCGGCCGGTTGCCAGCGACCGAACTGCCCTATTTACGCCAGGCGTTGCAGGCCACCCGGCGCCGCTAGCAGTCCGCGCCGGGTTCGCTCACCCAGCGAACGGGTTGGCCTGGTTTTCCGGCGGGATCGGGGGAACCGATGGCGGTCTGCTTTCGCCTTCGCCGGTCTCTTCCCGTCGCCGAGAGGACCGCCGCTGTTCCTCCTCCAGTGGCCGATGAAAAAACACGGCGGCCAGGAACGCTGTAAACACGGCGTTAGCCGGAATCCGCAGATTGAAGTCCATCAAACTGTGCAGCATCATCAGTAACAGTGCAATTCCTGCCCCAGCCTGGACAAATCGGAATTGCATCCACTCGCCGCGCTTCCAAACCCGTTCCCACTGACGAACATAGAACAGTAGCCAGACGGCGATCAACACCGCAGCCATCAATCCCAATTCCAGCAGCCACTCCAGATAATCGTTGTGGGCGCGGGTGATCGTGACGCCGGGAAAATCTGCGGGATGAAATCGCCGCATCACACTCTCAAACGTCCCCACGCCGCTGCCCAGCGGAAAGAATTCGCCAATCGCCTGCACCGTCGCGTCGAAAATCTTCCAGCGGCCGTCTTCCAATGGATCTTGCAGGGTAAACCGGCTCAATACCGGCGCCAGCCCGATCAGGCCCGCCAAACCAATACCGGTTGCAGTGAACGTGCCGATCAACCCGTAAACATTACGCCCACCCAGCCGGTAGGAGAAGGTCAGGGTACAGAGCAGGATGCCCAACATGGCCATGATGACGCCAGCGCGGGAGCGGGTGAAAATCAGTCCGAGCAGAATCGCCAAAGCCACCGCGCCAAACAGCGCCGCCTGGTTGAGGCGCGCTACGCTGAATCGGGCCAGCCACTGACGAAAGGTGCGCCCACGTCTTCCCCGACCGCCGCTGGCATGGGAAGGGCGACCCTGACCGACCGTAGCCGCCAGCAGCGCCAAACCCACCGGCAGCGCCATTTCCAGCAGACCTGCCAGATGGTTACGGTTGATGTAAGTGCCCGAAGCGCTGTCGCCCATCAGGGTATTGCCGAACCGAAACACGCTGTCCGGTCCATCGCCGTACTGGATCAGCCCCAGCAACGCTTGCACGGTCGCGATGCCCAGAAAGACCAGCGTCAACCGCACGATCTGCTGGGTGGTCAGTTGGATCGTCGCCAGAAATACCGCCAGCGGCGGCAGCAGCGCCAGCCCGCTCGCCTCGGTCATGGTCGGGATTAGCGAGATCGCCCGCCAGTCCAGAGCGACGTCGCCGCTGGCTTGGCGCAAGGCGTCGGCATAGAACGACCGGCCCGGCAGATTCGCCCACAGATCGAACGGCGCCAGCAGCAATTGCCCCAGCGGCAGCAGAAACAGCAATGCCAAAAAAGTCCACACGGGCCAGAACAACCGTTGTCCGCCCGCCGGCGGTGACCAGAACCGCCACACCAGCAACGCCAGCGCCGCCAGTTCCATGACCAGCAGCGCCAACGGGCGGTTACCAGCCCAAAATAGCGGCGCGAACGTCAGCAGCGCGATGAGACCGTAAAAAAGAACCGCGCCGGGGTCAGCGGCGCGGTTCAGCTTGATATCCGACACAGTTCAGAAATATTGACGATCTTTAATTAGAGGGGTTGGCTGGGCTTTCCGGGTCATCATCGCCGGTCTTTGCGGCCGCGGCGATCACACCTGCACCCAGCGCGCCTGCTACGATCAGGCCGCCCGTGCCCAAGCCCGCGCCTACGCCCGCGCCTACGCCTACCCCTACCCCGGCGCCTGCGCCGCCTCCACCCGCACCCGCAACCCCGATCGGGGCAACGCCGCCGCTATCATCCGCGCCCGCTGCCCTACAATTAGGCGGATCACCGATCTCCAAACTCTGATTTGCTTCGACCGTAGTTTCACAGCCGTTTGAATATTTAATCACCAGCTTGCCGTTGGCTCCCGCCCTAACCAGGTTGCCCTTGAACAAGAGCATGCCCGGCTCCGCTGGAGACCGACCCACAAACCCTGCTCCCTCCACCTTACCGATTTTGGCAACCTCGTCCGTCGATCCAGCCTGGCCAATCCGGGCGCTCTGGAAACTGCTGGTGGCGCGAACCTGAGCCTGGCCTCGTTGGCACTGATTCGCTCCCTTCACCGCCAGCAAACTGTTCTCCGGCAGCGTTACGACGCAACCATCCGCATAGGCAACTTCTGCCCGCCCGCCCGAGACCGTGATCACCCGGTTGCCGGCGTATAGCGGCATACCTTCCTGGGCCAGCGTCATAGCCTTGCCTTGGCTGACAAATACCTTGCCCAAGGGTTGCCGCACTACGGCGGCCGGGTCCATCGCGCTGGCGCCAGCGGCGTAGCCCACCAGACATGCCGCCAGACTCGTGACTATATATCGTTTCATCATGATTTGATCCCCCGCTTATGGCCGATACCTATGATAGGCATACCTTTGATTAAACTACTAGCTTGTCAATAGAATAAGTCAACTTTCATAAAAATCCACCCCTCTGAGGCAAAGAATCATGGCCGACCTCGATAGAGCGCATAGCGTGGTTAGTCCTGGCGGGCGATGGCCAGATCATCGAACCACACTCCGCCCTGCGCTTCGAAATCCAGTTCCGCTCGACCATCCAGTTCCAATCGCAGCAGTTGCGCGGGACACCCCTGATCGGGGATTGTGAACTCCGCCGTGAAATTGCGCCACTCGTCTGATCCTACGAACGGCTCGCTTTCGGCCAGCACGGCGCTGGCGCCGACGCAACGCACCCGCCAGCGCATTCCCCGCTCAGCCTTGAGTCCATCCGATCGTCCACGTCCCTGCAGGCGGTAGCGCCCCGCATCCAGGAATAGATATTGAACAACATGCTGAAACCGCACGCGCTCGCCGTTGAAGCTGACGTGCAGCGCCTTGCCGCCGCGCGTTCCATAAGTTTCAATGGCTTCGACCATCGCTCCCCGAGGTGACGACATCCGCCAGTCAAAACCCAGGTGAGTGATCGGCGCTTCAAAGCCGCCGTTGTACACATGGCCCAGTACTTTGGTTTGGCGTTCATCCAGACCATTCAACCAGGCCAGATAGGCTTCCAGCCAGCGGTTTTCCTTCCACAACCGGTCCAGATACACCCGTTGCTCCTCCATGAGCGGCAAGGTTCCATAGCGGTTGCGGTTCTGGTAGAGAAACACCACGGGTTCCGTCTGGGTCACGTTTCTAGCTACATGAGCGAAAAACCGGTCCCACCAATCGGGCGGATTGGCCAGCAGGGGGTGCAATAGTGGCCGGCTGGGCGGGTTCTCGACCAACTGCGCCAGCAGCGGAAACAGTTGGGCCGATGTCTCCGGCCGGGTGCGCAACAGCATGCTCCAGCGCGCCAGCGCCCGATCCGGTCGCTCCTGTTCCAGCCAGAACAGAGCCGAACGGGCCAGCACCGGACTGCGCAACGGTCCCAGCGCATCGGCGATTTCTGCCAGCTTCACCGCCGCCGTCTGCCGCCCGGCTTTGGCCCACTGGGCAGCCAGCGCCAGATACACCAGTGCATCGGTGGGATTGGCCCAGGCCGCGGCGCGCCACAGACGTTCGGCTTCAGTAGGCTCGCTGGTAGCCAGCGCCACGCCACGTTGATACAGCGCCGCCGGCTGATCACTGCGCCAGCGCAGCGCGCCAATGGCGGCCTCGGGTGTTTCCTGGCTGGCGTAATAGTCGGCCAGATTGGTCACCAGCGCTCGCCAGGCGAGGAAGCCGGCAATGAGCAGCATTCCGGCGCCCTTGGCAATTTTTATCGTAATTTCCATGTGTTTAAAAAGCTGGTCCTACTTAGCATCATAGGGTTGGTTTGCGACAAAGCTCACGCGCCATCTGAAGTTCTTCAGGGGTATAATCCTCCATTAACTTCACATACCGAATCCCATCCTTGATGGCAAGATGATGAAGTTTATCTTTATTTTCTTGATTCTCTACCCATATTTTTTGCTGGAGGTTATAGCCCATTGATTCTATGACTTCTAACTCAAGGCGCTTTTTCCAAGTAAAAGCAACTACATAAAACCGAAATCAGTTTTTTCATTCTCCTGAAAGATAACGCATCCTTTGGATTCCGAAAAACTCCCCCAAACGAACGGAGTGCGTGGAGCTTGCGCATTTGCTTCGCTGGTCGGTTTTGGGTCAGGTGTACTAGCGCATCCTGGCAACAGAAGCAGTAGGATGACTATACATACGTTAAAAATAACTGCGAACATGCTTGTTACTCCTTTAGTAACTATGAAATTTAAATGATAATCTAAGCTGCCTGTTATGGAAATTATTGTACTTTAATGATAAACAAGGCTCTTATTAAATATAAAAAATTCAATTAGTTATCACAATAATTGTATCGGACCAGCACAGCATGTCCTCAAAATCCAATAGCCATCCTTGATGGTCGAGCGTATAGCCCCTAACTTCCATGCCAGTCGTACTGTATCGCCTCGATAAGGACCCGACCGTTGCGTTTTTGAACAGTGAAGCGAATGCGCCCTTCGATCTGACGCTGTTCTCCATTATCGCGCCGCTGCAACTGGAGCTCATAACGGCCAGAGCTACTGGCAGATTGGCCACGATAAGCCCAGCGCAGGTCGCGCAGCCAGAATCCACGAATAGCGTGATTGGTGAACAACGTTGTGTAATCGCGCTGAATCCGACCGCGTGCGTTGGCTGTAAACAACGCCATGACGCCACTGAGATCCCCGCGCTGGTAAGCTTGGGCGTAGCGGTTCATCAGGCTTTCCAGCTCGCCGGCTGTCAGGTCTTGTTCCCCAGCCCCTGCAGTCACGGACATCAGCGTCGCTGGTGCACGATTTATTGCCGCCGCCCGCCGCGCCTGCTCTGCTCGCGCCCGTTCGGCTTTCAACTGTTCTTCCAGACGCTGCCGCTCGATCTGCATCTGTTCTATTTTTGCGTGCTCGCTTTTCGCCTGCTCTGCTCGCGCCAGTTCGGCTTTCAACGGCTCTTCCAGACGCTGCAGCTCGATCTGGAGCTGTTCTA
>CALMNY010000228.1 GCA_937872125.1 uncultured Candidatus Competibacteraceae bacterium
AAACTGGCCGAACCGGAAGGTCCGGCGGGCGAGCTTGATCTTGCGGAAATCGCGTTGCGCACCCAGGCCGGCGAAATTCGCACCCGCGCCCTGCAACTGCTGGTCAAGCACGGTGCGACTGCACCAGCCGCATTGGCGGCCCGTATTGATGCGCTGCTGGGCCACGCCCTGGATGATGAAGCGGAGGAGGTGCGGCGCGAGGCCATGCGGACGCTGTGGGCCTGGCACAGCAAGCGCCCGGAAACCACGTTGCGCCGGGCGGTGAGTTCTGTTCATCCCGATGTGCGCCGCTGGGCCGTGGACGAGCTGGCCCGCCAGGCCCGCCAGTCGCGCGCCTGGGCCAGAGAATTGCTGATCGAGCGAGTTGGGGACGCCGCCGCCGAGGTCGGCCTGGCCGCCTACGAAGCCCTGACCAAGGAAGAAGCGGACAAGAAACGCTCCGACTATCATCTGGCGGCGCTCAACTCGCCCGCCGCCGAAGTCCGTCTGGCCGGTCTCAAGGGTGCTCTGGAAGCGACCGACCCGGCCCCGCTGCGGAGCCGCTTGATCGAATTGCTGCAAACCGAGGATGCGCCCCAGTTCCTCGCCGCCATCGAGGCGCTCGATAAACTGCTGCCCAGCGATGCGCAAGCCTTCACCCTCGCCTTCGACAGCCCGTTTTATCTGCTGCGAGTGCGGGCCGGCGAGTTGTGCGGCAAACGCCGGGACGCCCGTGCTGTCGGGCCGATGCAGGCGCTGTTGAGCATTCCCAAAACCGACCACGATCGTCCTTCCGATGCGCTGCGTCAGCGCGCCGCCAGCGCCCTGGGCGACGTGGGCGATTCCGCCAGTATCCCGTTTTTCGCCACCCTGCTGCGTGATGACGATCCGTTGGTGCGCGAACACGGCGCGCGGGGACTAGCCGCTGCCTGCCAAACCGGCAACGAATCGCCGCTGGTCGCCGCGCTGGCGCATGCCGATCTGGCGGTGCGCAGTTGGGCCGCGGATGGCCTGTCGAAACTGGGCGATACGCGGGCGCTGCCGGTGCTGGCCGGCACGCAACGCCACGAGCATTTGCCGATCCGGCGCGGCGCACTGTACAGCTTCGTCGCGCTCGGCGGCGAGGGCGTGCAAGGCTTGCTGCAAGGCTTGGAAGACCGCGAGCGCGATCTCCAGGAATTGACCTTCGCCGTGATCGTCGCCCGCGATATTGCCCTGGCGCGGGCGCGACTGGAACCGGATTTGCTGCTCAGCGCCCTGAGCGCCAGCCAGCCGGAAATCCGCTTTGCCGCCGCCCGCGTTCTGGAAGCGCGGTTACGGGACGAAGACCTGGGGCCGTGGGGCCTGGAACTGATCGGGCCGCGCCAGCCGGAAAAGGTCAGCGATATGCGTAACTGGCCGGAAGCGGCGCACCGGCCACGCCTGTTGAATGCGGTGGTCAATGCCCTGGCCAGCGATTCCCCGGCCCGGCGTTATGCCGCCGCTCAGGTTCTCGGTTTGCGCCCGCAACCGGAAGCCTTCTGGCGCGAAGCCAAGCGCCTCGCCGAAGTTGCCGCCGAGCAGGCGCCGCCCCAGACTGCGCCCGAACCCGAAACGCCGCTGGCGCGCAAAACCGGCTGGATTCGCAGCCTGTTTCAGCGCAAGCAACCACCCAGCGGCTCCGCGACTCAACGCCTGTTGACCGTGTTGCGTTTCGCTGGCGGTGGCCGCCCGCCGCCCAAAGATCAGCATCAACCCGGAACGACCGAACTGTGGCGGCTGACGTTCGGAACTTACGCCGGCCTCATCCGGCAAGCGCCCGTCGCCAAGGGACCCGACGATTATCAACGGGTGCGGCGCGACAGCATCGCCCGCCTCGCGGCGCTGGCCCAGCAACCCGCGATTGGCCGCGAAGCGGTGTTGCCGGTGCTGCGTCAGGCGTTGAGCGACCCGCATCATCTGGTGCGGCAGGCGGCGCTGAACGCGCTGGCTGAATTGCATCCGCATGACCCACTGGAGCCGCTGGCTCTGGCCCTGGACGTGGATTCCGCCGATCTGGGCCGGAATGCCTTTGATCGCTTGCTGGCCCTGGCCGTGGCCGGCGATGCCCGCGCCGCTGAACTGGCCCGCAGCGCGGTCAACGCCGCCAACACCGAAACCCGCCGCCACGCCCTGGAACAACTGCCCCGCCTCTATCCTGCGGGCAGTCTGGAACCCTGGTTGCTGGCGCTGAACAGCCGCTACGACGATTTGCGGTTGACCGTGGTGGATCGCCTGCTCGACGCCAACGATGCGCGCATCGCGGCGGCTTTGAGTCGCGCCCTGGCCAGCGAGCACGACGAGCTGCGGCTGCGCGCCGCCGTCGGTTTGGCTCAGCGCGGCGAACCGCTGGCGCTGGAGGTGTTGGCCGCCGCTCTGCGCGCTGAACCGCGCATCGCCAGCCGGGCGCTGGAGGCGCTGGTCGCTTTGGCGCACGCCCGGCCGAACGAGGAGGTCGCGGCGCGAGCGGCTGAGGCCGTAACGGCGCGACTGGAAGACGATCCCGATCAGACCGCCGACTGCCCGGCCCTGTTGCGCGCCCTGGGCCGCATCGGCCACGTCGCCGCCGCGCCGCTGCTGGGGCGCTGGCTGTTGGACAAGGACCGGGTCGCGCATCACAGTTTGGCGCTGGATGTGCTGCTGCAACTGCTGCGCGACCGCGTTCAGCCGGAGCAAAAGCGCGCCGATGGGCGGCACTACCCGCGTTACCGCGAAGAACTCGCCCTGAACGCATTGTCGCCGCTGCTTGACCACGACAATGCCGCGATTCGCACGCGCGTCATCGAGGCGCTGGGCGTGCTGGACGACAAGCAGGCCGAAACTCTGCTGGTCCGGTTGCTGGACGACCGCGACGAAGCGATTCGCGCCCTGGCCTGCGCGCAACTGGCGCAACGGGTTGTCGCTGGCATCCCCGGCGCCAGCCTGGAACCGCTGACGCGGGCGCTGATCGGCGGTCGCCGCGAACTGTTGCTGGCCGCCGCCGAAGGTCTGGCCAAACAGCAGCGCCCGGAAGCGTTCCAACCGCTGTTGCTGGCGTTTAGCGCCGGCGCCGAGCCGGAGCGGAAACGGGCCATCGCCGCCCTGGGGGAATTGGGCGACCGGCGCGCGCTGGAATACCTGGAACCGCTGCTCGATCTGCGCGCCGATGCGCCCGCTGACGACCGCGCCCTCGCCCCGGACGCCGCCGAGGCGCTGGGCGCATTGTTGCCGCGCCTGACCGACGCCGACGACCGCCAGCGGATCCGCGACCGCCTGGAACGGCTGGCGCACGAAGGACGGGGCGAACTGCGCGGGCGGACCCTGAGCGGTTTGCGGCGCATCGGCGACGAGCGCAGCCGCGCTCTGCTGGAACGCATCGCCAGCGACCCCTACGAAGATGGCGCCGCCCGCCAGCGGGCCGCCGCCGAACTGGGCCAACTGGGCACAGTGGCCTCCGAACCGGTGTTGGCGGAGTTGTTGCATCATCGCGACGCTCCGCTGCGCCAGGCCGGCCTGGACGCCTTGCGGCGGATTTATCCGGGCGACGCCACCCAGGTCAGTCTGCTGGCTTTGAACAGTGAATACGCCGAGATTAGCCAGCCCGCCGCGCGCTTTCTGGCCCGGCAGGGCGATCCCGCGACCCTGACGCAACGGCTGGGCGTGGTCAAAGACCCCGAAGTTCGGCAGCGGTTGCGGCGCGGGCTGATTCGCCGTCAGGCTTTTTCCCGCGACGCCTTGCAGGCTCTGTTGCAAGACGAGGCAGCGGCGACGCGCGCCGAGGCAGCCTGGATCGCCGGCAACAGCGGTGACCGGGAGTTGGGGGCGGCGGTGCAAACGGCCTTGGAACGGGCGGCGACCGGCTGGCGTCAGGCTGACGAACGGCATTCACGGGAACAGGCCGAGGCGGAAGCGCACGCTTGGCAGGCCAGTCTGTGGGCCGCTCGTCAATTGCAACTCGCCGTCGCGCCAGCGGCGCGAGCCGCGCTCGCCGATACCCGGCATCCGGTCGCCGTGCGTTGCGAAGCGATTCGCGGTTTGGCCGAGTGCGGCGATGCCAAGGACAGCGATGCGCTATTGCCAGCCTTGGCGGATGTGGATTCCGGCGTGCGTGCGGCGGCTAGCGCCGCCCTGGCCCGGCTGGGCGGCGCCCCCGTGCTCCAATATTTGGAGCGGTCCAGGAGCGCCGACGGCGCGGCTTTGCGCCCGGTTCTGCGCGCGGTTCTCCCTGGCGCGGAGGATCGGTTGCTGGCGACCGCCGAACGCCGGCAGACTGTCCTGCCGGTTTATCTGGAACAACAGGAGACCGCTGCGCTCATCCGCCGCGCCACGGGAGCGGATGGGGAAGCGGCAACGCGGTCCAGCGCGATTGCGGCCCTGGGCCGGCTGGGCGGTGCGGCGGCGCAAACGGCGTTGCAGGGTATCTTGGCCAACAGGAATGAGGACAGCGGAATACGCGCCATGGCGTTCAAGAGCTTGCGCCGGCTGGAGCGCCGCGCGGGCATAAAACCTAAGGCGATTTCCATAAAAGACCTTACCAGGTAGGTTCCCTGTAGGGACACGGCGGCGCCGTATCCCTAAAAGCCCCACCGGTATAGTCCTTGCGAGAAATCACCTAACCCTTCATTGGTTGATAGAGCAGGGCGTGATCGGTCAAAACTGATATAGAATTGAACAATTCACGACTTTTCCGGTGACGAAATGGCTGCATCTTCCCTTTTAGGCGATGGCACGGAAGTGATCGTCGCAGCATCTCAGTCCCAGTTGCGGGTTCAGTTCGAAGCCATCGAATTGCGGGTAGTCACCGGGCCGGATGCCGGTCTGGAAATCAGTTTGGGATTGCCCGTCTTGCGCATTGGAACCGCGCCCGACAATGACGTGGTCCTGACCGACCGGGCGATCTCGCGCCGGCACGCCGAAATTCGCATGACCCCAAACGGTTTGCTGCTGCGCGACCTGGGTTCGACCAACGGCATATTTATCAATGACGTGCGCATCGCCGAAGCCTATATCCCGGCGGATGCCGATTGCCGGCTGGGTTACTCGCGCCTGCTGATTCGCCAGCACACCGAGGAGCGCAAAGTGGCGGTGCCGCGCCAGGATCATCTGGGCGAACTGGTCGGGTCCAGCGAGCGGATGCGCGAGTTGTACGGGCTGATTCGGGCGGTGGCGCCTACACCTACCACTGTGCATTTACACGGTGAGTCCGGCGCCGGTAAGGAACTGGTGGCGCGCACCCTGCACACCTTTTCGGGCCGGCAAGGACCGTTGGTGGTATTCGACGCTTCGGTAGCCGATCCGGAGATGGTGCGTAACGATCTGTTTGGCCACATCAAGGGTGCATTCACCGGCGCGACCGGCTCACGCGAAGGCGCATTTCGCCAGGCGCACACCGGGACGCTGTTTATTGACGAGATCGGCGAGCTGCCGCTGGACCTGCAACCCCGGTTGCTGCGGGTGCTGGAAACCCGCGAGGTATTACCGATCGGTTCCGATAAGCCGCTGCGGGTAGACGTGCGGGTTATCACCGCCACCCATCGTGATCTGGAAGCGATGGTCAGAGCGGGCACCTTCCGGCCTGATCTGTTTTACCGGCTGTCAGTCGTGCCCATCGAGGTACCTGCCCTGCGGGAAATCCGGGAAGACATTCCGCTGATCGCCCGCCATCTGTGCGAACGTTTGCAGTTGCCGTGCCGGCTGTCGGCGGCGGTCCTGGAAGCACTGCAAGACTATTCCTGGCCGGGCAATGTGCGGGAATTGCGCAACGTGTTGGAGCGGGCGGCGGTGCTGTGCGGCGACCGGGAGATTCGCCCAGAGGATTTGCGCCTGTCCAAGGCCGCCGCCGCGATCCCGGTCAGCCCCCCAGCCCTGGCGGCGTCCCCGGTCCAGCGCGCGGAGCCGCTCTCCGAACCGTGCTCTGAGCCGGGAAAACCGGCGGCGGATGCCCGCGCGCATCTCAGGGAGATGGAACGGCACATGATCGTGGAGGCGCTGGAGCGCAATCAGGGCAATAAGGCAGCGGTGGCCCGGGAATTGGGCATCCCGCTGTCCACCCTGAAACGCCGCCTTAAGGACTATCGGATTGGTGATGAGGGGTAAGTAGACGCCAGCAGTCCACGGAAGACACGGAAGGCACGGAAAATGCGGAAAGTGACTTTACTCCGCGACGGTGATCCGCTCGACGCGCTGAAAGCCGCGCGGCAACGGCTTGCCCCGCCGCCCTCGCTCCCCGGCGTAGTTTTCCAGATCGGCGGGCTTGAGCTTTAAATCCCGCTTGCCGGCGGTGAGCACGATGCCTCGTTCGGGCGGGACCAGCGTGAGCGTGACCAGGCGCTCCTCGCCGGGCAGGTCGAGAATCTTGTTGCCCTTGCCCTTGGGCAGGCGCGGCAATTCGTTGACCGGAAATACCAGTAATCGCCCGCCGCTGCCAACGGTCGCCAACCGGTCGGTTTCCAGCCCCGTGACCGGCAGGGGCGACAGGATTTTTGCCCCCTCCGGGACGGTTAGTACCAGTTTACCGGCCTTGTTACGGCTCACCAGGTCGTCGAAGGCGCAGATGAAGCCGTAGCCCGCGTCGGTCGCCAGCAGGTACAGGTCTTCGGCATTGCTGAGCAGCACGCTCACGAAACTGGCGCCGTCCGGCGGACTGAGCTTGCCAGTCAGCGGTTCGCCGTAGCCGCGCGCCGAGGCCAGTCCCGCCACCGGCAGGGTGTAGGTTCGTCCCGTGGTGTCCAGAAACACGGCGGATTGATTGCTGCGGCCCTGCGCCTGGGCCAGAAAACCATCGCCGGCTTTGTAGCTCAGCGCCTCGGCGGCGATCTCGCGCCCCTTGGCTGCTCGCACCCAGCCTTTTTGCGAGAGCACCACCACCATCGGTTCGCTTGGCGTCAGGCTGGTCTCGTCCAGCACCTGCGCGGGCCGCCGTTCCACCAGCAGGCAGCGCCGGGGATCGGCGTAACGCTGGGCGTCATCCTGAATCTCCTTGCGGATCAGGGTATTCAGCCGCTTTTCCGAACCGAGCAACTGTTGTAACTGCTCCTGTTCCTGGCGCAACTGATCCTGTTCGCCGCGCAGCTTCATTTCCTCCAGCCGGGCCAGATGACGCAGTTTGGTTTCCAGAATCGCCTCGGCCTGAACGTCGGAGAGCTGGAAGCGGGCCATTAAGATCGGCTTGGGCTGCTCTTCGGTGCGCAGGATGCGAATCACCTCGTCCAGATTGAGGTAGGCGATCAGCAAACCGTCGAGAATGTGCAGGCGCTGTTCGACTTGATGCAGCCGGTATTCCAGCCGCCGCCGCACCGTCATGACCCGGTAGCGCAGCCATTCTTCCAGAATCTGCTTGAGATTCTTGACCTGGGGCCGACCGTCCAGGCCGATCATGTTCAGGTTGACCCGGTAGCTCTTTTCCAGATCGGTGGTGGCGAACAGGTGATCCATCAGCAAATCCACGTCCACCCGGTTCGAGCGCAGCGCCAGCACCAGCCGGGTCGGATTCTCGTGGTCCGACTCGTCGCGCAGGTCCTCGACCATCGGCAGCTTTTTGTCCCGCATCTGCGCGGCGATCTGTTCCATGAGCCGCGCCCCGGATGCCTGATGCGGCAGGGCAGTGATCACTACGTCGCCGTTGTCCCGCTCGAACCGGGCGCGCAGCCGCACCGCGCCATTACCGGTCTGATACAGCTTCCGCAGTTCTTCGCGCGGGGTGATGATCTCGGCGCCGCCGGGATAATCCGGCGCTGGAACCCGCTCACACAGGGCGTCCACGTCGCAGTCGGGATGATCCAGCAGATGAATGCAGGCGGCGGCGATCTCGCCAAGATTGTGCGGCGGGATGTCGGTGGCCATACCGACGGCGATGCCGGTCGCGCCATTCAGCAACACGTTGGGCAACCGCGCCGGCAACAGCTTCGGTTCGTCCAGCGTGCCATCGAAATTGGGAACCCAGTCCACTGTGCCTTGGCCGAGTTCGGCCAGCAGCACTTGCGCGAACGGCGCCAGCCGCGCCTCGGTATAGCGCATGGCGGCAAAGGACTTGGGATCATCCGGCGAACCCCAGTTGCCTTGCCCGTCCACCAGCGGATAGCGGTACGAAAACGACTGGGCCATCAGCACCATCGCTTCGTAACAGGCCAGATCACCGTGCGGGTGGTATTTGCCCAACACATCGCCGATCGTGCGAGCGGATTTTTTATGTTTGGAATTGGCCGACAGGCCGAGTTCGGACATGGCGTAGACGATGCGCCGCTGCACCGGTTTCAACCCGTCGCCGATATGGGGCAGCGCCCGGTCGAGAATGACGTACATGGAATAGTCCAGGTACGCCTTTTCGGTGAAGATTTTGAGCGGGACGCGCTCGCTGCTGTCCGCGGTAAAAACGAATTCAGTCATTCAGAAACTTCTTCAGGAATTGGGAAACACTTCGGCCAAGTCAATCACGGCATCCGGGCACAGAATTGGCGCGATCGGACCGGTGCGGCGACAATCGCGTTGCCGGTACTGGCCGTTGGCGGGGTCGCGGTAGATTTCAATGTGTCGTTGCGGGATATCGAGCAACCAGACTTCCGGGATGCCGTGATGAGCATAGAGCGGTATTTTAACGTCGCGGTCGTAGCGGAGCGTGCTGTCAGAAACCTCGATGATCAGCAACACATCTTCTACGTGTGGATTTGTTGTTCGATAAAAATCATCGCGCCAGCGTAACAGCGCAATATCCGGCTGAGGTTCCGTGTGTCCACCAAGGATGATGGGGTCCTGAACGGATACAATCGCTTTTCCATGCAATAGCGAAGCGAACTTATTATTAAAATACTTGACCCCACCGCCATGGAAACTCCCAAGCGGCGCCATTTCAATGATCTCCCCATCAATCAATTCCACCCGCGAATCTTCGTTCAGTAAACCGACTTCACCCATGCGATGATATTCCGCCACCGTCCAGCGGTGGCGCGGCTGAACATTCAACGCTTCCCGTTCTACCAAAGGCGTTGACATGATGCGTCCTCCTGATTTGAGATTTAAAAAACCGGCAGTTGACAAGAGGAAAAATCCGCGGGATTCAGGCTGGACAGATTGCCCTTTCCCACCCATGGCGCGGCGGGAAAGGGAAAAACAATGCAGGTCAGACGGAATGGATCAGGTAATGACCGTCGGCTCATTGCGAGCCGTGCGTTCACGAATGCTGGCCAGACTATTGGCGATCTGGATCAGTTCCGCCAGCGCCTGCTGGGTGTCGAGATCGTGCCGGGCCGGGTCGGCTTCATAGGCTT
>CALMNY010000229.1 GCA_937872125.1 uncultured Candidatus Competibacteraceae bacterium
AAAGATCATGAGTTACCTGGATACCCTGCTATTTGGCGTCTATCCCTATCTGGCCGGCACGGTGTTCCTGCTGGGCAGCCTGGCGCGGTTCGAACGCGACCAGTTCACCTGGAAGGCGCATTCCAGCCAGATTTTGAACAAGAAGGACATGCGGCTGGCCAGCAACCTGTTCCACGTCGGCATCATCCTGCTGTTCTTCGGCCACTTCTTCGGCATGTTGACCCCGCCGGAGATTTTGCACGCCCTGGGCGTTTCCGCCACCGCCAAGCAGATCCTGGCCGTGGTTGCGGGCAGCATCTTCGGTCTGATGTGCTTCGCCGGCCTGACCATGCTGGTGCGGCGGCGGTTGACCGATCCCCGGGTGCGGGCGACCAGCAGCAAAATGGACATCTTCATCCTGCTGCTGCTGTACGTGCAGTTGATCCTCGGCCTGTTGACCGTGCCGGTGTCGCTGATGCACCTGGACGGCCATAACATGACGTTGCTGATGACCTGGGCGCGGAACATCGTCACCTTCGATCCGACCGAAGCGGTCGCGGCCATGAGCGAGATTGGCTTCCTGTTCAAGCTGCACATGTTCCTGGGCATGACGGTGTTCCTGGTGTTCCCGTTCAGCCGCCTGGTGCATATCTGGAGCGTGCCGGCCACCTATCCGGCCCGGCCGTATCAGGTGGTGCGGCAGCGGTAGGTGAACAGGCTTTAAGGCGAAAGGTAAAAATTCCAGCCTTTCGCCTGCGTTCGCGTCATCCCAAAGCCGGCTTCCAGCCGGCTTTTCATTGCTGGCCGGCGTCCGGCTGAACGGATCATTTTCCCAGGTGAATTCACTGGGTGCGGCGGTGCGGGCGGCCGCATGTAAAATAGGACGCAACGATTGATGTATACAGGATCGCATCTGACTCTTTATGAATCCGAAGGATGACCCCTGATGAATCTGCCGAAGTTGACGGACGCCCTGCTCGAAGTGGATGGCCGTGTCGCTATGCTGACGCTGAACCGGCACGATGTGCGCAATGCGCTCACCGGCACAAACCTGATTGACGACATCGTCACAGTCGCCGCATGGGTCAATCGCACGGATGAAGTGTCGGCGCTCATTCTGACCGCTGCCGGTTCGGCCTTTTGTTCCGGCGGCAACGTTAAAGACATGGCCGAACGCCGTGGCGACTTCGCCGGGGACGCCGCCGAGATCGCCAATCGCTATCGGCGCGGCATCCAGCGCATCCCGCTGGCCTTGCAACAGGTCGAGATTCCCATCATCGCCGCCGTGAACGGCCCGGCCATGGGCGCCGGCTTTGACCTGGCGAATATGGCGGATATTCGTCTGGCGTCCAGCACGGCGACGTTCGGCGAAACCTTCCTCAATCTGGGCCTGATTCCGGGCGATGGCGGCGCCTGGTTTTTGCAGCGGTTGATCGGCTATCAGCAAGCGTTTGAGTTGACCCTGAGCGGCCGGATTATTAATGCGACCGAAGCGAAGGCCCTGGGAATTGTGCTGGAGGTGGTGGAACCCGCGCAGTTGATGGCGCGCGCCCGGGAACTGGCCGCTGGCTTTGCCCGCCAGCCGCCCAGAGCGGTGCGCCTGACCAAGCGCCTGATGAAGATGGCGCAGCGGATGGAGCTGAAGGATTTTCTGGACCTGAGCGCCGCTTTCCAGGGTCTGTGCCACCAAGAACCAGAGCATCTGGAAGCTGTTCGACGGTTGCTGAAACCCTGAGATCGGCGCCGACCACGTACACGATGCCAAAGGAGCCATCATGAGCACGCTACTTGCCGCCGATACCCTGGAAAGCACTGCTGAAGCCTGGCGCGACAATCTGCGCGGCGAACTCGACGCCGAACTGACCGGCCCCCGTCCCACCGGGTGGTGGACGGGTCTGCCACCCAAGAGCTGCCCCGGCTTGCAACCGGACGGTACGTTGACCTCGTTGCCGCTGCCCAATCTGGCGACCTGCGACCGGCAACAGGCGCTGGATTATTTCGACAACACCTGGACATTGACCGAGGTGCTGTTCTCCGGCCTCCAGGGCGAGGAAGCCTTTTACCGCCCGCCCTATCATTCCTTGCGCCACCCGATGATCTTCTACTTCGGCCATCCGCCGGCGTTGTACATCAACAAGCTGTGGATCGCCGGTCTGCTCGAACAACCGCTGAATCCGTATTTCGAGCGGCTGTTCGAAACCGGGGTGGACGAGATGCGCTGGGACGACATGTCCAAGAACGAAATGCGCTGGCCCAGCATTCAGGAGGTCCACGCCTACCGCCAGCAGGTGTATCGCCTCGTCCGCAATCTGATCGAAACCCATCCCGATCTGGGAGCCGGCCATGCGCCGATCACCCAGAATCATCCGTTGTGGGCGCTGTTCATGGGCTTCGAGCACGAGCGGATTCACCTGGAAACCTCCTC
>CALMNY010000230.1 GCA_937872125.1 uncultured Candidatus Competibacteraceae bacterium
GAAACCCGCGCCCGAACCGAAACCCGCGCCCGAACCGAAACCCGCGCCCGAACCGAAACCCGCGCCCGAACCGCCAGTGCCCGAGCGGATGCCTCCGCCAGCGGCGGTTGCGCCGCGGCCGGCTCCTGCACCGGCCACTTCGGAACAAGCGCCTGCGCCTGCCCCACCGGCTAGTGTTCCAGCGCCAACAGTTCCACCGAAGCTGCCGCCAGCCGGTTCACCAGGTCGGCCCGATTCCGGACGCAGTCTGGAGGATGAATTGAAATCGCAGTTCGATCCCACCTTGCAGGAACTGGAAAAAGGATTGCGCCGACCCAAACCATCGCCTTGACGGCCCATGGATCGGCTGCGTCGTAACCGTTTACCCAATGTCATCTTTAGTGCGAGGAGAATCTGCATGTATCGTCTGCTAATGAACGGCCTGTTGCTGTGGCTGTGCTGTGGGCTGACGCCGGCGCGCGCCGATGACGCCAATGCAAAACAGATTGGCATGGTCACTGGTTCCCAAACCGGCACCTACATCAAGTTTGGCAATGACATCGCCGGCGTGGCCAAAACCGTGGGGCTGGATATTCTGGTCAAGGATTCCCAGGGTTCGATTGACAACATCAAGCGGATCAACAGCAAGGAAAACGCCACCTTTGGCATCGTCCAGTCGGACGTGCTGGGCTTTCTCAGCCGTTCCGAAAGTCCGGAGATGCGCCAGGTCGCCAGCCGGCTGCGGCTGATCTTTCCGTTCTACAATGAGGAGGTGCACCTGTTCGCCAATAAAGCAGTCGCCTCGTTTGACAATTTGCAAGGTAAACGGGTGGTGGTGGGCGAGCAGGGCAGCGGCACCTGGCTGACCGCAATGAATCTGTTGCAGCTCACCGGGATGAAGCCGGCCGAGCTGCTCCATTTACCGCCGCTGCAAGGGGTGACCGCCGTACTGAAAGGCGAGGCTGATGCGACGTTTTATGTGGCGGGCAAACCGGTCAGTCTGTTCACCAAGGTCGGCAATCTGGTCACCAAGCCGGAGTTTGCGCCCATGCTGGCGAACGTGCATTTTGTGCCGCTGAACGATCCGCGGATGCTGCGCGAATATCAGCCCGCCCAGATCGGCCCGACCGATTACGAATGGTTAAGCGGCGATGTGCCGACCATCGCGGTGAAGGCGGTGCTGATGAGTTTTGACTTTTCCGGCAAGCGGAGTCCCTATTTCACTCAGCGTTGCCAGCAGTTGGCGAAATTGGGCCAGGCCATTCGCGCCAATATCGGCACGCTCCAGCAGACGGGCCATCCCAAGTGGAAAGAAGTGAATCTGGATGAAAAGGTGGGGGCCTGGCCACTAGACAGTTGTTCGCGCAGCGGCGTCAAGGACAGCGGTTCGAACGTGGACCTGACTCGCGAGTTGGAGAAAATGCTGCTGAACCAGTTTGAATGGCCCCGGTATTCGACCCCGGTGGGCTGATGCTGAACGAGGAGGACAAGCAATGCGATTCGTGCGAATGATCTTGATGGTGGTGTTGGTAATAACCGGAACAAGCGCAGTTCTGGCCCAGGATCGGCGGCCAGACGCCCGCCTGGCGTTTTCCAGCACCTCATTCGGGCTGCTGTTCGGCTACCAGTGGGGACAGGGCGCGCTGGAATTCCAGGGGCAGAAGCATCCTTTCACAGTTGCCGGGATCAAGGCAGCGACGCTGGGGATCACCCGCGTGGACGCCCTTGGTCAGGTCTACCGCCTGCGGGAACTGGCGGATTTCCCTGGACGCTATATCGTGGTTGAAGGCGGTTTAACCGTGGTTCAGGGTGGCGGCAATGCCTTGTTGCGCAACGAGAAGGGTGTCATGTTGTATTTGCAGAACGTGCAGTATGGCCTTGATCTGACCCTGGGCGGCGGCGGCATTGACATTGCCCTGACCGAACCCACCGCCACATCGGCCTCGACGGCTACGCCCACCGCGCCGGCGCGCTGAATCGGGCAATCACTTAAGGAATAGCACGAGGCGGCGGGTATGGTCGAACAGATTCTTCTTAGCAGTGGCTCCTTCGCTGGAATGCGCGAGACCGGCGGCTTCGGCCAGCCCTTGCACGCCCTCTATCCCCAAATCCGGGCGGTGCTGGCCAGCGAACTGGGACCGGAGGCGGCAGGACTGTTGGCCGAACCGGTGGTGGATCGCGCCAATAACCGGATTGACTGGTATACCGAGGGGGACCCTGATCATTCGCCGACCGCGCTGAGCGATCTGCCCGAAGAGCAGCGCCAGTCGCTTCTTGCCCAAGTCCACGATTGGTTGGAACGCGGGCGGAGCGTGGCGGAACGTTACGCCGCCTCGGAAGAACCCCGCCGGACGCAACTGGGCGCCATGGTGCGCGCGGCGCTGAGCACGCCAACGGAAACCGAGGTGTTTGTGGTCGAGGGACGGCCGGTCATGATTCGCTGGGGCTTCGTGCCAGATCGGCCCTGGGAGACGCTGGCGGAGCCAGCGCACGGCCCGGCGATTCCACCGCCCTTACCAAAACCGCCTGAGCCGCCGCGCGATGTGGCAATGCCAGAGATCGTTCTGCCGGAACTGGCGACTGCCGCCACGCCAGCGCCCGTTACCGAGGGAGAATCGCCGCCGGCGACGGGGCGACAACCGGAAGCTCCCCCGGCCATTCCCAGGCCGGAGCCGATTCCTGTGGAGCCGTTGCCGGAACCGCCGCCGGAACCGGTCCCGCCCCTGTCCACGCCGGAACCTGCGCCAGAACCACCGCTAGTGCTTGCGTCCAAGCCATCGCCAGTATCCGCGCCAGAACCGCCGCCGGCAGTTACCGCCCGGTCGCCGCTGGAACCCGAACCTGGACCTGAAACCGGCTGGCGTTACGTGGTGGTCGGTTCCCGGTATTTCTGGGGTGTATTTGCGCTCGCGGTGGTGCTGGCCATAATGGCGGCGCTGTGGTCGGCATGGGGACGGTCGTCATTATCGCCTGCGCCAGGTCAAGCAACGGGTCTGGCGCTGGACACGGATCTGGAACGCGCCCTGACCCAGGCGCAGCGCACTGAAACGGAATTGCGGGCCCGGCTTGAAAGCTTGGTGGCGCAACTCGCCAGCCGGCGCGGCCAGTGTGCGCTGCCAAGCGCTGAAACGAAGACCAGCGTTCCTGTGGTTCAGGAACCCGGCCATGACCGCACAATTCCAGCTCAACCCACGGTCGTCGGCGCGGTTGGAGAACGCCCGCGCCAGCCGGCGGAAACAGCCGCGCCCACGCAGGCGCTGGAAGAGGCGCTGATCGAGCGTACCCCGGTGGCGACGGCGCCAGTACGGCAACCGCCATTGGGCCAGGCCAAACCGCCCGCCACGGCGGATTTACCCACCCGAACGGAACCGCCAACCAGGGCCGAGCCGACGGTCAAGGCCGAGCCGACGCCCGAGGAGCGCCAGGAATTCGCCAGCCGACTGTCCGCCGCCGGCGCGACGACCGGTGAGATTACCGCGACGCTGTTATGGAACAGTTCGGGCGATCTCGACCTGGTCGTGCGCTGTCCCTCCGGTCAGCAACTGGATTACCGTAATCCAGCCATGTGCGGCGGCGCTCTGGATGTGGACGCCAACGCCGCCCGCGCCAGCCTGAGTAACCGGCCAGTAGAAAACGCCTTCTGGCCAGCGGGTCGGGCCACGCCAGGAACTTACGAAATCGCCGTGCGCTACGCCCCGCGCAAGGATGAACAGAATCCCCAGAAAACGCCGTTTCAGGTGCGTCTGATCCGGGGCAGCCAGGAATCCGTGTTCAAGGGTGAGGTCCGACCGAATACCGTGACGTCAGTCACAACCTTCACCGTCACGCGCTGAGGAACCCGTCATGAATCGGCACGAACAGGAACAATGCACGGTTTACGCCGCTGAGACGGCGATTCCCCGCTATCAGCGGGCCTGGGTCTGGGGTGTGGCGGCGCTGGCGATTTTGCTGTGCGGCCTGGCCGCTGGCTGGCTGATCGGCGGCGCCGGAGCTGCGCTCCGGGACGGGGCGCGATCCGGTATCCACGCGATGGACGGCGCGG
>CALMNY010000231.1 GCA_937872125.1 uncultured Candidatus Competibacteraceae bacterium
AGCAGTTTCCACAGATTATCGTAGGCGGTAATTGAAGCAGCCATGTCAGGTATCCAGGCGGCTCACCAGCCGCAGCGAAATTTTGAGATTCTTGCCGATCAGCGCATAGCTGAGCACGGCGTTGTAGATGCCGACCTCGGTCGCGGTGATCACTTGCCCGTAATAGGCCACCAGGTAGCGCAAGGTTTCCAGCAGCGTTTTGGAAGGATACGACAGGGTGGCTTCCAAAGTCTGGTCAGCAATCGAATAGCCGCCATCGTAGACCGACACACCGCCGTCCAATGTGGCCGTGACCTCGCCCCGGCGCTGCGCTGCATACGGATTGCTGAGCCGGGCCGGCACAATAAGCGCCCCATCCGGGTCATAGGTCGTCGCGGCCAGTCCAATCATATCAGGTGACTCCCAGCAGAAAATCGGCAAACTCGGCATTCACCCGCACCCGGATTGCTTTGAGCACTTCCCACATGAACGCTTCCAGTTGCGGCGCCAGGCCAGAGCCATCAATCCGAATCAGCGCGTCCCCGCGATTCAGCGCATCGGTTTTGGCCTTAATCTGTTCGATCTGAGTTTCGATCAACTTGTTTTGCATTTCTAGCGCTTTGTCGCGGCGCGCGTTTTCTTCATCAATCCACGATTCGATTTTTGCCTGGCTCCAACTGTCCTTTGCGTCGCCAAACAATCCGTATAAATCGCCCAGCACGTCCCCGGTGCTTTCAATAGTCGTATTGATTGAATCAAACGCCGCTTCAACTTTTTTAGTATCGGCTTCCAGTTCTGCGATATTCAGCTCAACCCGCGCTTCAATCAATTTGATCCGTTCATTAGAAGCGATTTCTTCCATCTTGATTAAAAATTCATCTGATTTTTTGGTGACTTCTTCAACTTTCTTCGCTGAATCGCTGGCCGAATCCCCAACGGCTTTAAACGCCCCGGTCGCCTTAACCGTACCGCCGCCCACTTGTTCATAAGACTTGACCAGCGCGCCGTTGATGGCTACCGCACCGGTTATATCTGCCAAATAGGCGCCGGTCACAACATTGTCAGGTATCGGTTTGATGTCGGCAAACGGTTCAAAGCTTTCCTTCAACCGGGTTACTTTCCCAGTCAGTGTGTCATACGCATAGCCCTGGCCTGCAAACGCATTGGTCAGGGCCTCCATCTCGGCTTTGGTATCGCCGGCTTTTTTGGTGGCGGCTTCTTGCGCATCCAGCCAGGCGTTGATTTCCGTGCGAGTGGCCTGGGCGGCCGCCGCTTCTTCGGCAAACGCAACGGGCAATACCTTAAATTCCTGCGCCGCTGTCTGCGCGGCCGGCCCCAGCAACCCCATGGCTTCCGCTACATCCGCAGCGGCAGTCCCAAGAGTAGCGCCATTACCCAGTAACCAGTCCGGCGCTAAAACATCGTTGAGCGCCTGATCCAGCCCGGTCAGCCGGGTAATTTCAAAAGCCAGTACGCCCACCGCGCCCGCAATTCCGGCCGTCCCTAGCGCCGTCGCCAGCCCCCCGGACTGCAAAACCGCGCCGAGCGCGAGCGCCTCCGCTTTTAAGGTTCCGATGGCCGCGCCTCCGGCGCCGCCAAAAGTCTGTATTCCAATCAGTGCCGTCGTTAGAATCGGGGAGAGCGCGGTAAACGCCAGCGCCAACCCGCCGACCGTGCCGGCAAATTGAATCGTCTCAGGATCCAGATTGATCAACCAACGCCCAAGCTCGATCAGCTTTTCCAGTAAAGGGCCTAATGCTTGCACAGTAGCAATGCTAAATTCCGTTAACGCATTGAATCCATTGCCCAGATCGGTAATAAACTGCGCCAGCCCCTCCACTGTATCAAGATTAGCCGCACCAATAAAATTACTGATGGCCTGGCTAACAGCGTTGATGGCGTTCAAAAACCCGGAAAGGTCGGCCTGCGCCAGCGCGGCCGGAATATTTTGGGCAATGGTCGTTAATTGATTGGCGAAATTTCCGAGAAATTGCTCCAGGGCGGCGACAATGACTTGTAGCGGCCCAGACTGAAAGGATTGACCAATCTCGTTAAAAATCGTCGCAATGGCCTGCTGGATTCCTGAAAACTCATCCAGCAGCGGCGTTCCCAAATTGATAAATGCGATTTGAATCGCATTGCTGATTTTTTGACTGCCCAGCGCGATGTTGTCGGCCATTTTGGTAAACGCTTCACTGGTAGCGCCGGTGGCCAGCCCCATTTTCTCCAGTTCAGCCCGGAATTGGCCACCACCCCCGGTAGTAAGCGACAAGGCGGTCTGTAGCCCTTCCGTGGTTGTGAACAACTGCGCCATGGTCTCTACGTTGCCCCCGGTAGCGGTACGCACCGCTTCCAGGATGCTGGCCAGCCCTTTCGACTGGAGCGTAGTGGCGTTGAACTCAATCCCTAACTGATCCGCAACTTTAGCGGCGGCATCCGTAGGCTTAATAATGGCTTCCAGTATATTGCGGACGCCCGTAATAGCCGCATTAGCCGGAACGCCGTTTGCGGTGAGTACGGCCAGCGCCGCGCCAATCTGGTCTACGCCGACATTGACCGCCGCCGCAATGGGAGTGATTTCAGACAGCCCACCCGCCAACTCCGCGATGGAGATTGCTCCATCGCGGATCGTGACTGAGAACACATCAGAGAGTTTTCCCGCTTCATCAATCGTCAGCCCATACGCATTCAACGTACCGACCAGCAACCTGGTGGTGTCCTCCAGTTCCCCGCCCTGCGCCACGGCCAACTGTTCCGCAACAGCCAGCAGCTTCAGTGATTCGCTGTACGCGATGCCTTGCCCAATCGCACTTTGCAGTGCCGCATTGATGGATTCGATGGATTGCGTGCTGGTTTGCGCATATTCGAGGATGTCTTGCCGAAACTTCTGGCTGGCGGCCCCGGTTGCGTCAAACAGCGTCGTAATAAAATTGAAGGAGCTTTGAAATTGCCCAGCGTCGTTAATCGCTACCTTGACCAGGGCCGCGCCGGCAACCAGGGTCGCGGTTTCCAGCTTCAGCAGGCCGGCCGTGACATCGGCCAGCGGGGTCACCGCCCCCAGCGCCGCTTGATTCAGTGCCTCCAGCTTGTTGGCAATCGTTATTGTGGTCTGACTGGCGTTGTCTACGCCATCAAAGACCAGTTGCACCACTTGCTGGAGAGTTGCCATTTACAGTTTCCGTGGTTTGCTCTTGTGTTCGTAGTACTGGCCCCACAACGCCGCTTCTACGTCGGTCAGCCGCCCTTCAGGAAACACATCCGGGAGCGCCTCGAACAGAAACCGCCCCCGGAGATCGCACAGCATCAGGGCAACGAGGACTCGGGGATTGGCGTAGAGGGCGGCGCTTTTCCCAGATCGGGGCCTTCACCGGTCAGTTCCAGGATGCGATTGGTCAGGGTGTACCCGACGATGGGATAGCCCGTAAACAACCGTACCGCCGTTTCCCGGTCAATTTTTGGCTCTACGCTGCCGAAGACCAGATGATCAAATCGTTTTGCCAGATCGGCGGGCACTTCTGTGCCATAGCCGATCAGCGTTTGCAGGGCTTCGGTTTGTTCCGGTTTGGCGGCGGCGGCATTAGCCAGCGCTTGCACCGCCGCCGCAATCGTGGCGGTGCGGGCATTGGCTTCATTGGCGCGCGCCAGTTCCTCACCGGTCAGGCCGCGCACCACCCAAACCGGCTCTTCCTCCGCCGCAAAGAAAAACCTGAGGTCGGGAACCGGAACAGAGGCTTGGCGCGGGGTTAAGGCCGCGCCTCGAAAGCGGTTGAGGTCAAAGCTCATGAGGCAAAATCAACGCTTTCTTGCAGCGGCGATACCGAGAACGTGGCGGTCGGATTCGCGCCCACCCCAAAAACCCGCGCCACCCCCAGCACACCCTGAGTAATTTGGTACGGCGCTTTATTCTTGTCCGGCATGAACTTGAACAGCAGATTAGCGCCCCGTTTGGCCAGCAACGCATCCGTCACGCCATCCCCCAGCGCCGCCTCAAACGAGGATTGGCCGAGGCTGGAACTGAAGCTGCCCAGCGTGCCATCGTAGTACTGTTCGGAGTTGGTGCTGTTCGAGGTTTCGGCCGGCGTCCAATTCCGGGCGCGGCTAATCTCGGCAAACACCGGAGTCGCAACCCGGGCATAAACCAGTTTAGCGGCGGTGGCGGCGACGGTGGCGCTCGAGCCATGCACGAGCGGCAGGGCCGCGACAAACGTGATCTGTCCCCGGATCGGATCGGTGCTGTACACCGGGTAATCGTACCGTTCCTGGCTGTCACCGACCACCTGAAAAATTTCGGTAGCACTCACGGGGGCGGCGCTGGCAGAGGTCAGCTTGATCTGCGCCAGTTCGATGCTGCCCAGCGGGATCGCCGGCGGGCCGCCCGCCGCGCCCCGCGTCGCTACAAACGCGGTTGACCCGTCCGCCGCCACCATGGCCGCTGCGCCGGCGCTGGTGATCGTCACCGATGAAATCCGGTAGGCGGTGCCGGCGCTGGAACCGCGCGTGGCCGTGAGCGAGTCATCGGTCACGGCATTGACCGTCAGCACTCCGGTGGTGGCGCTGGCGCCGGTGGCGGCGGGCATCATGGCGGTCAACGCGGCCAGGCGCACGGCATTATCCGCTACGCCCGCCGTGACTTCGCCGCCGGTCATCAGCCCATACGGCGCAACGACATATTCATACCCGGATACCGACGACCAGGGCTTACTGGTCAGGCTGTAGGTCGTGCGGGCGGTATTGCCGGTCATCGCGGCAAACGCCTGTTGGGATTGCGCGCTTTCGTAGTACACAGCGGCAGAACTTAAAACGGCCATGGCAAAACTCCTCGATTCAACTGGGCTGATTCCAGCGGTAACAATAACTACCATGATGCCCCAGCATACGGCTGGCGGCCTGATCAATCATGAGCGGATACCCCGCCGCGCGGGCGCTCCAGAAAAACGGCAAATCCTCGGTCGAATACGTGCCCGACTGCGCATCCCACTGGATCGGAAACCAGGGTTGCGGTATCGCTTGCAAGACCTCCCGCGCAATCAAACACATCCCAAACCCGGCTGCGCCGGCTTCTTCCAGGTCGGGCGAATCCGCCCGCATTTCCAATCGTGTCGCAAAGTCCGGGGCAAAGGCGGAAAACGGCATACCTTGAAACCGGATGCGGTAATTGCAGGCGACCAGGGGCAGGTTTCGGCGCAACAGCATCATGGGTACAGCGGGCGCAAAGCTCATGTCGTCGTCAATGAACAGGATGTGCGTCGCGCCTTCATCCAGCGCCGTGCGCGCCAGATACTCCCGTCCATTACTGATGCTGGACGATTGGTATTGACGCAGCACGATATGCTGACGCGGCTCCTCCGGGTCTACCGCATCCGTCATAAAGGTCATGCAGAATTGCGCTAGAGAAAGTGCATATTCGGCCCGCAACAGGCCTGAGGTCGGTGTGCACACGCTGAGAGAAATCATGGGCGATAGTCAAATTCCAGGGTCATTTGCAAAACGGCTTCATTGCTGTTCGGGGCCGGGGCAAAAAACGCCGCTGAAGTTTCTTGCACGCGCAAGGCCTGCCCGCCCCACCAGGCTCCGGTCACGGCGTCGGGTTGAATCACGGCGCGAAGAGCGGCCAGGGCATCATCCAGGGTTTCGTCATAGAGGGCGGTGGCGGCCACCTTGAGCTCCAGCGTGACCCGGCGGGTAAAGGTCTGATCGCTGTAATCCTGTTCGCTGGCGAAGCCGTCGCCGGTACTGTACAGGGTGAGCACCGGCAATGTGGCGCTGGTCGTTTCCAGCGCCGCCCGCCCGGTCTGTGTCGGGTAGATCGTCGTCAGTTGCGCTTTCAGGGCCGCCAGGGCCGCCTTGGCACTCATAGCACCATCACCGCAAAGCGTTGGAGATAGCCGTCATCGGCCACCAACTGCGTGGCTTGCCACGTGGTGCTGTCTACCACAAAGGTATCCCCGACCGCCGCTTGATGGCTGGCCGCCAGTTCCAGCGTGCGGCGCTCTTCCATCCGCTCCCCCAGTTCGCCAGTCGCCAATAATTCCATCCCTTGCAGCACCGTCACGCCCGCCGTGCTCACCCCGGCGCTGATCGGTTTCAGCGACAAACCGGAGAGCGTGCCGTCAAACGTCGCCGTCGGAGTCATGACCAGGCCCGCTGTACTGGTAGCCGTCACCCGCCACGCAAAACTTCCCGTCACGCCGGCCTTGGTTTGCCCGCCGAGGGTCACGGTCACGCTACCGGCGGTGCGCCAATCCATCGTCCACACCAGCAGGTACGTCACCCCGGCCGTAACGGTAGCCGCGTGGCTCAGTGTGGCGGTGTGGCCCGTCCCGGCTTCGTGGGCGAACGTACCGGCCGGGGCTTGCGTCCAGGCCGCGCCGACCGTCCAGTCCCCGGCCGCCAGCGCCTCCGCGCCGATGGTTTCGGCGGTGATATGAGTGGCCGTTACGCCGAAGACGGTTTCCAGCGCCGGCACGGCCACTGTACGCATCAAAGTATCAAACGCTGAATCCACAAAACCGCTCCCGGCGTTACTGCGTCAACTCAATCACCCCGTTCTTCGTGGTGGCGGTAAACCGCAGCGCGTAGACCGGCCCGCTGAGCACATACACGGTCGTCGCCGCAACGGCGCCCGCGGGCCACGCAATCCAGGTGCCGTCTGCAACCAGTTGGTATTCCACGCCCAGCGTACCGCCGGACGTGGGGATGGCCGCCAGCGTGCAGGGAGTCGCTTGCAGGGTTTCCCGGCCAATCGTGACCGGGGTTCCCGTAGCGACCGCGATGTGTTGCGTCAAAACCAGTGCCGACATAGGCTTTTCTCCCCCCCCCGCTGACGGCAGGGTCGCGGGTTAAAGTTTGCGCATCGGCCGGCCGGCCAACCGCACCTTCAGGGTGGTCGCGGTGGTGGCGGCGGCTTCCCAGACGGTCCCGATGACATACGCGGTTCGTGACCCGGTGGATCCGGTCGCCCCGGTCGAACCGGTCGCGGTCATTGCTACCGACCACGGCACGCCCGTAGCGCGGAGGTAACAAAGCGCACCATACGCTTTGGCCCCGGTCGCGACCGCTGTCAGCGAATACACGCCTTTGAGCGCCACGCCGATCTTCTGACCGGCGCCGGTCGCGGTATTCAACGCGACGCCGACCATCCGCGCCCCGAGCCGGACAACATGCCCGGCGGTAACCGCGCCGGTGGTGGTGTACTGATACACCTCACCTGCTTGGAGTGATTGCGCCATGACCGTCTCCTAAATCGCCGCGATGGGGCCGCCGATCAGCTTGACCTTGACGGTGGTCGCGGTGGTGGCGGCGGTTTCCCAAATGGTGCCGATGGTATACTTTCCCGTGCCCGCTTCGCCGGAGACGGTGGTGACTTTCATCTGCGGGGTCGAGCCGGTAGCGCGGTACATGGCCCGCAGGCCCGCCGTCTTCGCGCCTGTAGCGACCGCGTTGATTGAGAACACCCCTTCCAGCGCCACGCCGATCTTCTGACCGGCGCCGGTCGCGGCATTGAGGGCGACGCCCGCCGTGCGGCCCAGAATGAGGAGCTGCCCGTTGGCGACGGCTCCGGTGGTGGTGTACTGATACACCTCACCTGCTTGTAACGACTGAGACATCAGATACCTCCAATAACAGAATCGTGGAACGCCCCGCCTACAGACGGGGCGGCGCCCAATCATTAGTTGCCGCGATACTTGTGGACCGCCCGGAAGTCGAGCGCGGACACGCCAAAATCAATGCCGACGACGTATTCGACCCCTTGCAAATCCCAGCTCTGATTTTCGCGCAAGTAGGGTTCCGCGATGCCGTTCAGGAACGCCACTTCAAACGTGTCATAGACATTCGGGTCCGCGAACAGATACCAGGCATAGGCGCCGTAGGTCTGGCCATCCAGCCGCGCATCCGCGACCACCTCAAACCGGCCGGCAAACGGGTTTGGAGTACGAATGGTTGCGCCGGCCGGGTCGTCCTGAGCGGCCATCAGCACGCGGGCGGCCGTTTCCAGCGCCACCGGCACGACCAGATAACGCGGGCGGATATTGAGCACGGCCCCACTGTTGGGGTCGGTCTGCTTCGCCATCGCAGTCGTGGCGGTGGTCAGGGTGGCTACGGTGGGCGCCGTAGCCGCCGCCACGTAGTTCTTATGGGTTGCGGTATCCCACAGCGCGGTACTGTCCTGGGTCAGTGTCGGTCCCGTAGTGTTCAGCAGGGCATAGACAATATCGCCGATCTTGCGATTGGCGGCCCGGCCCATCATGCGCGGAACCTGGGTCAGTCCGCCCAGATCGTCGTTGATAATCAACTGCCGGCTCATACGATACTTCTTGGCGTACTGCACCAGCTTGATCGTTTCCTTGCGATCCGTGAACTTGCCGTAGGTGATTTCGCCGTCTTCAGCGACTTCCGCCAGCCCGGTAAAGCCGGACATGTTGATGCGCTCGGCGGTCTTGAAATCGGGCAGTTGGCCGCGCCGGGTCCAGGTTTGCCAGGTTTCCGGCGCTTCATCGAACCCGGTCAGCAGCGCCTTGTTGGCGACATTGCTCAGCAGATAGGTGAAGTCGCTGGTGGTCTGGCCGACCGCGCGGGTCATAATCGCCCGGGTGACCACTTCCTCATCCGGTAGCGCGGCGGTCGTTTCGCCTTTGAACCGCAGGAAATCGCCGGCCAGGGTGCGCAGGCTCTTGCCGTAAATCCCGCCTTCACGCGCCCGCTTCAGTGTTTCCTTATCCGTCACCAACCCGGCCCGAACCAGCAAGCCCTCTTCCGCGCCGGTTTTGAACTTGTCCAGTTCATCCTCGCCCAGCTGGACACTGCTGCCCAGTGACCGGGGCTGATTGCTGGGTTTGGCCGGAATGACTACTGGCGGAAGGCGGCCCTCATGGGTACGCACCCCGCGCCCGGCCCACGGGTCATCACTGACCTTGTTCCACTCGACGGCGGGCTCGGTTTCGCCGCTCATCACGTCCAGCAAAATCTTGCGGGCGGCTTCTACGCCCCATCCCTCGTCTACGGCGCGGGCGCGCAGGCCAGCATAAAAATCGTTGCGCGGCACAATGTCCAGGTCAAACAGTTCATGGAGATCCGCAATGCGCTGGCGTTCCTCACGGATCGCTTCGGCTTTGCCGGCTTTCTTGGCGATCTGGTGATCGCGCTTCATCCGGGTAATGTCCACCACAGGGGCGGCGTCGGCGGTCTCAACCGCTTTCACTTCTTCGGTCATGGTCTTGGCTCCATACGAGCGATTGATCCCCACCGAAGCATCGGCGGGAACGGTCACAACAGACGCTTCCAGCAAAGTCCAGCCGGTCACCCGGATTTCATCGCTATCGGCGGATTCTTCCCAGCGGTCTACGGTGTAGCCGATGGAGATGTTTTTGAGAAAGCCATCCTGTACATCCTGAAAGATTTCCCGGGCGCGGCTGTTATTCGAGAAACGCAACAGGCCGCGCAGCCGCCCATCCTTAAGCCGCACGTTTTCCACAATACCAATAGGCTGATCCTGGTTGTGCCCAAACAGCAGCGGCAACCCTTCAGCGGCGCGGCTCAGGTCCACTGCGTCCTTTTCATGCGAAAGCACTTCTGTTCCGAACCAGCGCGCGACCGGCGTTTCGCTGGACAGCGCGGCGGGAACGGTGCGGGTTTCGGCATGGGCTTCGCGGAGACTTAACGACGCCTCCCGCTCAAAGCGAGCGCCCGCCAGGCCGGTAAAGTCACGAGTCGTCATTTCGGCTTGCCCTTCTTTTTCTTGCCACCACAAGCGGCGCTCATGCTGAAATCTCGAATTTGTTATGCTTGATCATGTTTTCTGCTGCGGTCAAAATTCTTAAATTAAACTCGCAATGTAGTCCAGAAACCAAAGGATGAACAAGCGGAACAATATGATCGACATGGCGTTTAATGCCATCTGATTTTTCTAGTTGTCTCGCTTCTCGGTAAATCGCGTTCATCTTTTTTCTATCAGCCCACTTCGGAAATGCTTGAGACCGCTTCGCGCACCTCAATCTTTCCAGTTGCGTGTAAATTTCTCTATTCTCTAATTTAACCTTTTTTGCATAAGCAAGCCGCTTTTCCTTATGCTTCTCATACATCCTAATGTGCTTTTGTTTTACTTTTTCTGGATTATTCCGTTCCCAGTTTCTTGATGATTTGCGTACTTTTTCCTTATTATTTTCCCTATATGATTTTGCTATCTGTTTTATTTTTTCATTGTTTTCTACGTTCCATCTTGCTCTTAATACATTAAAGCATTGTTTGCAATAAATACTTTTCCCATCTGCCCGCTTAGCTTCATTGCCAAATTCGTTAAACGGTTTTACTTTTTTACAACTAATGCAAAATTTCGTGCTTACATCAGGCAAATCGAATAGACTTAAGTTAGTCATCGCGGTATCTCACTTATACTGGGGTGATTAGGTGCTGGATGCGTCTCGTAAACGTATCCAGTGCCGCTATTTTATCATAAAATCAATCTCTTAAGCCGCCTCTTTGTCGCTTTTCTTCTGGATTGTATTTACTTCATCATCCTCTTCATCATTCTCTTCATCATCCTTTGCTTCTGGCTTTTCAGTGGACGATGACATAGTGGCAGGCTGACCAGGAACCGGGCGAATATCCAGCGGGTCGGCTTCGAGTTGTGCATCCACCGTCGCGGGATCGCCACCCAAATCGCGGATGATCTGCCAACGCGACCGGAAGCCATTCTCGACCATCATGGCGAAGGCTTTTACCTCACGGGAAGGGTCTATCCAGGGCATATTCGGCGCGCGCACTTCCGGGCGGTACAGACTGGCTTCATCCACGCCGGCAGGGATGCGAATCAAGCCGGCCAACCGAGAGGCATCTACAAATTGCCGCCAGACCGGCAGATACAGCTTGACTCTAAGATAGCCAAACAGGCGGCGGTAGTGCGTGACCGCCTCCACCAGCTCCTGGCGCTGGGCGCTATAGGTGCCGTTGTAATTTTTTGCGATGCTACTGAAGCGCGTACCCGTGCCGGCAGCGACGGCGCGCAGCATGGCGTTGCGGAACGTCTCCAGATTCGGATTAGGCCGTTTCGGGTCAATCACGCCCACGTCCTCACCCGGCAACAAGCCATCGAAGACCAGCCCCGGCGACATGCTAAAACTGCGGTCTGTAGCGGTACTGTCTTCGCCGTCCGTGGTCGTGGCGGCCACCACGTCACTCAAGGCTGAATCCCGCTTGATATACGCGGTCAGAGCGGCTGCGACGCGGGCGGCAATGCGCTCGGATTCCTCGTAGTCTTTGAGATCGTCCAGCCTGGAAAGGACTGCATGGAACAGCGACGCTCCGCGCGTTTGATGCAGGCGGCGCACAAATTTGAGGTGCAACACTTGATCCGCCGGCAGCCAAATCATGTCGCTGCTGGGAATCCAGGCATTGCCGCCCGGATGCTGGCGATACGCCCAGTACCCGACCGGCCGGCCCCAACCGTCTTTGGCGATGCCGTGCGTCACATTGCTTTTGGGCTGGAACATGTCCCACGGCACAAAATCCGCTTCCAGCAATTCCAGGGCGTAGGGCACGCGCGATGAGAAGGGCGCAATGGGTTTGGTGATGTGATGGACGAAAACTTCACCATCCCGCAGCCAGGAACGGCACAACAACCGCTCGACTTCAGCGCCCGGCAATTCGCCGGTCACTTCCGGCGCCTGCCAGAACTCCGCCCACAGGTCGGCCAGTTGCCGATTCAGGTCCGTCGCGGGTTCACGCTCCGGCCCCTTGACCGCCATGGGTTCCATCCCAGCGCCACAGCCGACGATGTTGGTTACCAGATCATCCAGGATGCCAACCGCAAGATCAGAGTTCTCGTCCAGCCAGCGGGCGAACTGGCGCAGGTTGCCCCGCGCATTGTCCATCACCGAATCGGCGCTGGCGCTGTTACCGCGCCGGGGGCGCTGCGCCGTGATGGAAACCGCCTCGTAATAGCGTTGAGCGGCTTTGAGGCGGGCTTGCGCCGCCATCCGCGCCGCCGCCCAGCCCGGAAACAAAGGCGCCAGCCAACGGCTTAACGGGTCCATGTCGCCACCGAATAAGGTTGAGCCGTGGTTTGGCCGGCGCGAATGGCGATTTCCAGTTGCAACCGCCCGACATACGACCGCAGTTGCCTAATATCCGCTTGCGTGAAAGAAAGCTGCTTGTCTCCCGCGCCGATTTTTACGACCTTCTTTCCGACCGTCAAATCGTGCAACGCGGTCTGCGCTTCCGTCAGCCTTGCAGACAAGGTTGCTAGGGAAATTCCAGTAAATTCGCTCATGCACTGGGTAAAGCGTGCAAAATCAAGAATGTCAAGCACAAAAAACCCGCCTTGCGGGCGGGTCTTGATATGGGCTTCTATTAGGCCGCAAGCAGATCATTCTGGGCGATCAGGAAATCCTCAGCGCGGTCCGCATCAAACCACTGCGGGCGCTTGCCTTTGCCGCTCCAGGTTTTGCCGGTGGCCGGATCACGGTATTTCGGGAAAGAGACGACCGGCGCTTTCTCCGACTTCTCAACTGGCACCCCCGGACCCTCTCCCAACAGCGCCAGCAACGCCGCGCGGCGTGACTCCAGCGCAACCAGTTCTGCTTTCGCACGCTGCCGGATTTCCTGCTCAACCCGGGCTTTGACTTCAATCAGATCGTCTAACGAATCTTCAGTCATCGGAAACTCATGGGTGAATGGCGGAAAGCGAATTATAGGGTATTCTATCTGGCCAATACAACCATGAGGCTCATCCATGAAACCCGCGATTGCGAAGAGTGAACTCCCTGATAAAGCCGATCTGTATGCTGAACTACGGTCTTATCTGTCCGCCGCCATTGCCGAGTGCGATGAGGCGTTGTTGCAGGCGGCGAGTAGCCAAAGCCCATTCAGCGCCACCCGCCTCCATCTGCGCGGGCAGCGGGAGGGATTGGTGGCGGTGCTGAATTATTTGGGTTCGCTCACCCGGCTCTGATACCGCCACGGACTGCGCGCGGCGCCCATTCGGCCCGCCGCTTCCCGGCTGACCAGTCCGGTCGTCAACGCCCGGACCAGACCGCTGGCGGAATCACCAAACCGCTCGATCCGGCGATAGAGCGTGGCGGGCGCTAACTGATACGCCCGCGCTAATTCGCTCAATCGCCAATCGCGGTCGTCGTAATGGATGAATCTGGGCATCGCTGCGCCTCGACCAGAATAGTCCGGCAATCCTCCCGATAATCCAGCACTGGCCCTTCACGATCCATTTGGCCGCGCCAGCAGACCGGCCGCCAGCCCGCCGCATTCAACAGGTTGACCAATTCCAGCCGCGTATAGTGGCGGTGGTGATGCGGCGCGGTATCTGGGGAATAGGGAACAGCGGCTTCATTCGGCACGCTGAGCATCAGGCGCTTGACCGGCAAATCCCGCAACAGCGGCAGCGGGTCTACCAGGTGTTCAATCAGTTCAAACGCCACCGCCCAATCGCCGGGATGGACAAACTGACCGGGCCGGCTTAAATCGGCCACTGCATGTTGGATGGTCTCCCGCGCATAATGCTGCTGAGCATACGCCAGACTCTCCTCCGACCGGTCGATTGCAAAGATGCGTTCCACCCCTTCAGTATCCGCCAACACCGCCGATCCGTAGCCCACGCCACAGCCCAGATCATACACCGTGCCCTGGACCTTCTGCGCCGCCCATTGATAGCGATGTACATGATCCGGCTGAATCCCGGCCAGGGTCGGCGCTACTTGCCGTTCACCGCTGCGCAAACTCACACTGTCCGCTTCCGGCGGCAACCCGACTAAATCGCGAAACCGCTTGCGGTTGCTGGGGATGGTACGCGGGTCATGCCGATACCCATAAATCCAGCCGCGCTGATTGATGCCGAGAAATTGGCTGTCCCCTGGCGCTTTCACGATTAGCCCAGCCGCTTCCATCTTGCCCACCCAGTACGCGACGCACGGATGACCGTCCTCCACCACACCGTTCACATGGTTCGCGTAATCCGCGCCGAAAACCCGCAGCTCCCGGACGCCGATAAACGCGGCATAAACCACGATGTAGGCAACCGAGTTGTGGAACCAATCGCCGTGCATGGGATTAACCTTGTCAATCAGCCAGTTCCAGACCGCTTTGAACGGATACGGATGCACATGATCCGGCCACCCGTCCAGGGTGTCGCTGGTGATGATCGGTTTGTCGTGCTTCCAAAGCGACGCGCCATAGCGCGGATGTTTGTCGGCTTCGCCCTGGATATGATCCATTACCCAGAGCAGGTCATGGTGAAAGACGTTCGCCCCCCGGTTCAGCGTCCAGATTTCATCTGCGCCGATACACGCTTCGGACAGATCGTGCTCGAACAGCCCGCCGATGTAGGTATTGCGGGAAGGGCCGAGACAAACCAGGGTCACAGTTTTCGGCGCGGCGCCGGTCGGGTGCTGCCAGTTCATCGTATCCATGGAACTCCGATAGGTCGGTGGATGAATCCGCCGCTCGCGGGGCGCGACGGCTTCGGTTTAAGGGGTGGCGGTACGGTTTTAGGATCGGCAGCGGGATCCTCCCGCTGGAGCAGAAGCGCCGACTGCGCTGGATCCGCCCAGGCGGGCGGATGGTTCCAGTCCAGCCGCTCGGCTTGTAGGCACAGCCAGGCGGCCTGGTTGTACACCATCAGGTCCATCGCTTCATTGCGCGCGCCGCCGGCATTCTCCCAGCCTTTTGCGGTGCGCACTTCGGCCGTCAGCTCGTCGAAAAACCACGCGCCCAGCCAGGATGGCCAGTGGATATAGCCCGGCCCCGGATCGGTACGCTCCATATCCGCCGCCAAGGCGTCTTTCAGCACCAGCGTATTCAGCAGCCAGACCGGAATCTCGCCGCGCGCATTGGCCTTGCGGTCCTGGCGCTTGCTGGCATCCGGGTAGGTCTTGGCAATGCGTGGGCCGTCTTTGGACGAGGCGCCTTTGACCAGCATCAGGCGGCGGCTATGGCCGGAACGGCGGGCCTGCCGCCAGAACAGATACGCCCGCTCGGTGACGCCGGCTTTACCGCCGGAATCCACGGCCGTCATCAGCGGTGCCAGCCCATGCGTCTCATCCCAGACGAAGGGATACGGCTTGCGGATGACCTGATCAATCAATAGCGCCCAGTCTTCCAGCCGGCCGGCCGGATCAATCGGCTCCGGCTCGTTGTTGCCGCCCAGCCGCCGCGACCAACGCAGGTTGTAGCGGTCAATCAACCAGCGTTCGCCCGCCTGGCCCCAGCCCACGACCTGCACCACAAAGCGATTCTTCTGCACGTCTACCGCCGCCGTCAGGAAGCAGACGCCCGGCGGCAAGGTCCGTTTCTGGACATCCTCCGCCCGTTCCTGCACTACGCGCGGGTCGCGAATCACGTGCAACTGGCGCGGGCGGTACGCCATGCCGAAATCGCCGGTCAGCACGGCTTGCAAGCGGTCTTCCGCGCCGGTCTTTTCCAACTCATTCT
>CALMNY010000232.1 GCA_937872125.1 uncultured Candidatus Competibacteraceae bacterium
AACAGGACCAGGATCAGGATCAGGATGAAGCCCAGGATGCAGCCGATGCCGAGGCGAACCCCGCCGCAAAACCCAACCCGGCCAAGCCCAAGCTCCCCCAACCGGCGGCGCCTTCGGACAAAGCCGGGCTGGAACCGGCGCAAATCAAGATGCTGCAACGTCTGCTGGAGCAATTTGAACTGAAACCGGCGCTGGCGCAGGCTATCGCCGACTGGATGGATCCCGACCCCGATCCCCAGTTTCCCGATGGAGCCGAGGACAGCGATTACACGGTCCTGAATCCGCCTTATCTGGCCGCCAACCGGCCCTTCCTGAGCGCATCCGAATTGCGGCTGGTCAAGGGCATTGACCGGGAGGCTTACGACAAGCTGGCGCCGGTGGTTTGCGCCCTGCCGCCCGGCACGCCGTTGAACGTCAATACCGCCTCAGCGTCCGTATTGGCGGTGCTGGGCGAGGAAGGACTGAAACCGGAGGACCTCGAACGACTGCTGGAAGAGCGACCGGCGGAAGGCTATAAAAATGTGGATGAATTTCTCAACGCGGCCAAGCTCACCGTGGAAGCGCCGGTCAAAGCCTTGCTTGGCGTGAGCAGCCAGTATTTTCGGTTGCAGGCTGAGGCGCAGGTGGGCGATGGCCGTGCGATGCTATACAGTACGCTCTACCGCGATGAAAATGGCGTCCGCGTCTTGCGGCGCCATTTCGGTCACCAGGATTAAAACAACCTTGCCCATCCCTTTTTGCTTCTTTCGCTTCCAGACGCCCGACCAGGCCGAGTGGCTATCCTCCGCTGGCGTGGTGCAGCGCGGTGCGCTCGCCGAACTGGCGGCTCAAGCCACGGGCGCGCGCCTGGTGCTCGTCGCGCCCGGCGAAGCGATCACCCTGCACCGGGTTCCCCTGCCCAGCCGCAAGCGGTCTACCTGGGCGCGCGCCGTGCCGTATGCGCTGGAAGATCAGGTCGTCGAGGATATCGAAACCCTGCATTTCGCGCTGGGCAGTGCGCCAGAGGACGATCATCTGCCGGTGGCGGTGATCAACCGGGATACGCTGCGCGGCTGGCTGGACGCCTGCACCGCCGCCGGCCTGGTTCCCGCCGCCATCATCCCGGAACCGCTGTTGCTTCCCTGGCAGGAAGGCGACTGGAGCGTGTTGTTGGAAGAACGGCGGGTAGTGGCGCGCACCGGCCGCTGGGACGGCTTCGCCAGCGAGCGGGACCTGCTGGACCTGTTATTGAACCAGACCACGGCCGAGGCTGGAGCCGCCAGGCCGCAACGGCTGCGCGTCTGGGGCCATCCGCCGCCAGCATTGGCCGAAGCGGATTTGGAACTGCGCCTTGAGGACAGCGCCCCCGAACCCCTTCAGGTCTTCGCCAGCGCCTATCAACCCGCCGCCGTGATCAACCTGCTGCAAGGCGCCTACAGTCCACAGGCGCACTGGGGCCGCTGGCTGCGGCCCTGGCGCGTGGCGGCGGCGCTGGCAGGCGTGTGGCTGCTGGTGCAAGGGTTCAGCCTGGCGTATGAACATTGGAGTCTGCGGCGCGAACAAACCGCGTTGCGAGCCGCCATGGAACAGGTGTACAAGGAGGCTGTGCCCGGCGCGACCCGGATCGTGAATCCCAGAGTCCAGTTGGAAACCCGCCTGCGGGAACTGCGGCCAACCAGCGCCAGCGGCGGCGCGTTTCTTGAACTACTGCACCGGGGCGGGCAGGCGCTGACCGGGTTCACCGAAGTCACCCTGGGCGGTTTCAACTACCGCGACGGTCAACTGGACCTCGATCTGGAAGGCGGCAATCCGGCGCTGCTGGATCAACTCCAGCAGAAGCTGAGCCAGCAACCCGGATTACAAATCGAAATGCGCACCACCCAGCGGGAAGGCCAGTTGCAAAGCAAGGTGACGCTCAAAAGGACGCCCTCGTGAAAACCTGGTGGGAAGGACTGAGCTACCGCGAACGTTTGCTGGTCAGCGGCGGCGCGATGCTGACCTTGGCGCTGCTGCTTTACGCGCTGGCGTGGCAACCGTTCCAGGCCAGCCATCGCCGGCTGCGGCAGAGCGTTGCCGAACAGCGCGCCGAGCTGGCCGCGATGCGCCAGATGGCCGAAGAAATCAGGCGACTGGGCGGAGCAAGCGCGACACCGACGTCGCCCGTGGATGGCCGTTCCCTGCTGACCCTGGTGGATCAAACCGCCCGGGCGGCCGGACTCGGCGCCACCCTCAAACGGGTCACGCCGCAAGGTGAAAACCGGCTCGGCGTCCAGTTCGACGCGGTTGAGTTCGACCAGCTCGTGCCCTGGCTGGGCCAATTGGAACGCGACTATCGCATCTTGATTGTCAATTTGAGCGTGGACCGCACCGCCACTGGCCGGGTGAACGCCCGTCTCACCGTGCAAGGCGGGTAGTCATGAAGCGTCTCCTGGGTTATGGTCTGTTGGGCGTGCTGGCTTTTGTGCTGTTCCTGCTGGTGCTGGCGCCAGCGACCCTGGTTACCGACCGGCTGGCCGAACGCCTGCCCGGCTTCAGCGCGCAAACCGTCGAGGGTTTGGCGACCGAGGGTTCCGCCCGGGGCGTCCAGTGGCGCGGCGTTCGGATCGAACGGCTCACCTGGAACTGGCAGGCGCTGACGTTACCGACTGGCTGGCTGGAATTTCGGCTCTATGCTGAAGATCCCGAGAGCCAGCTAACCGTGAGCGGCAACATCGCAGTGGATCCGGGGCGCCGGCTGCGGGGCCACGATCTGATGGGCCAACTACCGATAGCTCGCCTGGCCGCTCTGGCAGGCCCCTCCCGGTTGCCGCTGCAAGGAGTGGTGAAATTCAACCTGCAGGAGTTGATCCTGAATGCTGCCGGTCGGCCGTACCGGGCTGATGGCGTCATCTATCTGCTCAACGCGCGCACCACTCTGGGCCAGCCCTTGAGCCTGGGCGATTTCACCGTTCACCTGACGCCGGCGACACCGGAAGGCATCCAGGGCACGATCAAGGACAACGACGGCCCGCTGGCGCTGGAGGGCGCGCTGAACCTGTCGCCCGATGGCCGCTATCACTTTACCGGCCAGGCGGCGGTGCGCGACGCCAGCAACCCGGCGCTCCTTCAGGCGCTGAACCTGTTGGGGCCGCCCGGTGGCGACGGCCGCTGGGCCTTGAATTTTTCCGGTATCCTGCCCTGGTAAGGGTCATTTTAGCGGCTGTCCAAAAGCTGAATATTATTAAATCAATGGGTTATGTGTAGGAGCGGCCTTGGCCGCGATTGCTGACCCTCATATCGCGGCCAAGGCCGCTCCTACAATCAATAAGTTGGTTTTTAGACAGCTTCTTAGAACACCGTTCCTTTCCTCTTGACTCCAACGAACTACTCAAGCGAGGTAAGCGCCGATGCAACTCCAACTGCGCGGATTCCTGATCATCCTGACGATGCTGATGCTGGCCGCCTGCGCCAGCCAGCCGGCGCCGCCCAAGGCCGATCTTTCGTTCAGCGATGGGGCATTCCCGTCCCCCCCGGAATTACAACCCCAGGTTGGCTTCTGGCGGCAGGTTTACGCCAGTTGGGGACGTCACCAGGTCGCGCTGCATGACAACCGCTATCTGGACCTGGTGTACGGCGTACTGACCCTGCCCGGCGAAGTCGGCGAAAGTCAAACTCCCGAACAAAAGGATTTCGTCAAGGGCCATCAGGAAACCTTGCAGACCCTCCTGCGGCAACTGGAGGCCAAGGTCGCCGCCAATGCGCCGCTCACGCCCGCCGAACAAAAGCTGGCCAACCACATCCGGGCCAGCAGCGGCGGTCCCGGCGCCATCGCCGACGCCAGCGAGCGACTGCGCACCCAGCGCGGTATGCGTGAGCGGTTCAAACGAGGGTTGGAAATCAGTGGGCGCTACGATGCAGCGTTTCGCGGCGTATTCCGTGAAGCGGGCTTGCCGGAGGACCTGGCCTATCTGCCCCATGTCGAGTCCTCTTTCCAGAATCATGCCGCCTCTTCGGTCGGCGCGGTCGGCATGTGGCAATTCATGCCCGGCACCGCGCGCCATTTCGGCATGTTGAACGCAGCGGTGGACGAACGGCGCGATCCGGTCGCCTCAGCGCAAGGCGCAGCCCGCTATCTGAACAATGCCTACAGCCGCCTGGGAAGCTGGCCACTCGCCCTGACGTCCTACAACCATGGCGTGGGTGGGATGAAAAACGCCCAGCAGGCGTTTGGCAATGACTTCGTCACCATCGTGCGGAGCTACTCCGGCAAAGGCTTTGGCTTCGCCTCACGCAATTTCTACACGGAATTCCTGGCGGCCCGCGACATCGCTCGCAATCCCCAGCGCTTCTTCCCGGAAGGCGTCCGCTATGAACCGCCTTTGAATCTGGATCGAGTGCGGTTACGGCAAGCGGTCAACAGCATGACGCTGGCCACTTATTACGATGTGAATCCGGGGGAACTGGTCAGCCTGAACAAGGCCTGGAACCCGGCGGCTCAGAGCGGACGGATCGCCCTGCCATCGGGAACCCTGGTGTGGTTACCGGCAGGAACCGTGGAACGGTTGGTGCAGCGCGGCGTCGCCGATCGGGCGCTGGCGCTGGCTGATCCGGTGGCCAAGGGCCGGCTGCGCTAAGGTGATTTCCTGGAAAGATTATACCTGTAGGACCCGTAGGGACACGGCGGCGCCGTGTCCCTACAGAGGTCGGCCTGGTCAGGTCTTTTATGGAAATCGCCTAAGCATCGCCCACAAAAAACCCCTCCGATTCAGGAGGGGTTTGGGTTTTCCTCTGAGGGGATGAACTAGCTCAGCTTCTTCAGAAATTCCCCAGCCCGCGCCTTTTGCGTGGCGTTTCCTTCTCGCAATACTTCTTCCAGCAAACTGCGCGCACCAACCTGATCGCCCATATCCAGATAGGCCGAGGCCAGATCCAGCTTGGTCTCCACGTAATCGGCAGCATCCATCCCCCCTTTGCCCAAAACGCCACTGACGCTTTCTTCCCGATTACTGGGCAAAGTCCCCCCGCCGAAGCTCTGCAAGGCTTCATCCAGCTTCAGGTCTTCGTGCATACGTTTCGGCGAGTCCTGGGCCACATCGGTAAATTCGAACTTCATGGCCGGTATTGCGGAATCGGCCGGAGCGGCAGCGGTGAGAAACGCCGGGGACTTGGGCGGAGGCTCGGTGATGCTCAGTTCCAGAGGCGGCAATTCGGTGGGTTGCGGCCGTGCCGTCTTGCCTATCGCCAGACTGTCAAAATCGAAGTCGAAGCCATCCAGCCGCAATTCGGACGGTAATTCGCTGGGCGGTTGCGGCGGAGCCGCTTTGACCTCCTGAACCTTTTTCTCCTGCGCTGCCGGTTCGGGAGGCGTAACCTCGAATGGATTGGCAGGCTGGCGCGCCACTGGAGCCGTGGGCGGCTCCGCCTCAAGCAGCGGCGCCTTGATATCGCGCACCGGCGCCACACCCGGTCGCGCTGCGACTACCGGCATTTCTCCTTGAGCCAGGCCAACATCCAAATCCTTGAGCAATTCTCCAATCGGTTTGGGCGTCGGTGCGCCCGCCGGACCAGCCGCCCGCTTGTCTGCGGCTGGTGCTGTCGGGGCGGCAGCCGTCCTCCCCGTGGCAGGCCGCGGCCGGACCGACCCTGGCTCACGGATTCGAGTCCGCACGATTGGGGTTTCCCGGGGTTCCATAACCGCGGTGGATTCGCTTTCCGGGAGCTCCGCCACGGCCATGCTCGCCGCCGCCGGTTTAGCTTTGGCGGGACGACGCAAGAGCGGAAGCAGGACCACCGCAGCGATGGCCAGCGCAATCAGGACAATCGCTATCCAGACCACCGGGCTGTCGAGCCAACTGGACTCGGCGGCGGCGGGTGGCGCGGCGCTGGGCGCCGGTTGCGGCTGGGCCGCCGGCGGTGCTGCCGAAGGGGTCACAGGCGCTGGTTCCGGTGGGGTTGCCGGCGGCGGTTCCGGTTGCGCGCCAGGCACCGGTTGTGGCGGACCCGCAGCCGGTGGTTCCGGCTGAGGAATGGTCTCCCTGGGAACGATTTCCTGCGGCGGCTCAGCCTGAGGCGGCGTCACCGCTCCCGTAGCCGGGACTGGCGCCACGAGCGGTTGCGCCCCTTCCGCCGCCGGGGTCGTGGGTGACGGAGGCGTGACGCTTGGCGGTGATGGCGCGCTGGGTTCAGAAACAGCCGGCGCCGGCGGCTCGGCAGCAACCGGTGGGCTGGGCGAGCTGGGGGGCGGCGCCAGCGTTGGCTCTGGAGCGCTGACCGGCTCAGGAATCGGAGGAGCCGCCGCCAGGATCGGCGGCGGTGCGGAGACGCCCAGCGCCTGTGCGGTCGGCACCTTCAGGGTAGCGCCGGAGCGGAGTGTATTCGGATTGCCGTTAACAAACGCTGCTGGATTGCCGGCCATCAGGATGGCCATCATTTCACGCAAGTTAACCGCCGTCGAAGGCCGAACCCGGTTGGCGACGGCCGCCAACGTCTCGCCGGGCTTGACCGGCCCGTAGAATGACGCGCCTTCGAAGCTAACCGGCGGCGCCGGTGGCAATTGTGGAATCGCCGGGGCCGCCGCAACTGATGCCGCGGCAACCGGCGGTGGCGTCACGACGGGCGGTGGGGGCGGTGGGGGCGGCAGCCTGCGATTCGCATACAGTTCCGGATCCAGTTGAATCGCAAAATCACGAATCAAGCGGCCACGCGCCCAAACCAGTTCCAACAGCAAATTAAAGTTGGGCTCACGAATCGGCTCGACAGAGGTAATCTGGACGATGTTCCGGCCACCCGGCGGGGTTTGCACCGCAAACCGCAGCTTCGATAAAAGCTCCAGCCGTTCGACGCCCGCCCGGTCGAACTCCTCCTGGCGCGGAATCCGCACGGTCAAGCCGGTTAACTCGGCGGGATTGCTGGTAATCAGGGGCAACTCGGCCTCGAAGGTCTGATTAAGCGCCGAACGCACCTCGATTTGGCCAACGCCCAAGGCAAAAGCGCACACCGGCGCGATCAGACCCAGTAATAAGAAGAGTCGGAGTAATATCCTGGTCGGCATGGAACCTGTCTCCATTGCACCGCCGGCCAAAATACCGGCGGGATGACATTGGATACCGCCGCCAGCCAAGCGGACCAGCGGCTGTTCCGCTTGGAACCGTTGGCGCAATGTGCGGCGGATCGAAGCTTCTGTTTAAAGATACTCCTTAATTACAATTTCCGCGATTTGGATAAGCCTTAACATCGAACAGCCGATCGTGGTTACCGGCTATCCCGTTCAGCGCTCCAGCAGGATGCGCAGCATCCGCCGCACCGGTTCCGCCGCGCCCCACAGCAACTGATCGCCGCAGGTAAACGCCGTCAGGTACTGCGGTCCCAGATTGAGTTTGCGCAGACGGCCGACCGGCACGTTCAAGGTTCCCGTGACGGCGGCGGGCGTCAATTCACGGATGGAAACCTCGCGCTCGTTCGGGATCACGCGCACCCAGTCGTTGGCCCCGCCGATCATGTCGGTCAGTTCATCCAGCGGCGCCGCACGGGTCAACTTGATGGTCAGAGCCTGGCTGTGGCAGCGCATCGCCCCCACCCGCACGCACAGGCCATCAATGGGAATGGGATTGTCCGTATGGCCGAGGATTTTGTTGGTCTCGGCCTGGCCCTTCCACTCCTCACGGCTCTGGCCGTTGTCCATCTGCTTATCAATCCAGGGAATCAGACTGCCGGCCAGCGGAACAGTGAAGTTCGCCGTCGGTAAATCACTGGCGCGAAGCGTCTCGGCCACAATGCGATCAATTTCCAGGATCGCCGAGGCCGGCTGCTCCAGCCGGTCGGCCACCGCGCGATGAATCACCCCCATCTGCTGAATGAGCTCGCGCATATGCTGGGCGCCGGCGCCGGATGCGGCCTGATAGGTCATGGCGGTCATCCATTCCACCAGGCCGTGGGCGAACAGCCCGCCCAGCCCCATCAGCATCAGGCTCACCGTGCAGTTGCCGCCGATATAATCCTTCACCCCCCGCGCCAGAGCGTCCTCGATCACCTGGCGGTTGACCGGGTCCAGGATAATGACGGCGTCGTCCTTCATCCGCAGGGCCGAGGCGGCATCAATCCAGTAGCCTTTCCAGCCGGCGGCGCGCAGTTGCGGATAGACGGCGTTGGTGTAATCGCCGCCCTGGCAGGTGACGATGATGTCCAGCGTCTGTAAATCGGCGATGGAGCGGGCGTCTTTCAGCGTGGTCCGTTCCTGGCTGATGGCCGGCCCCTGGCCGCCGACGTTAGAGGTGGTAAAAAACACCGGCTCAATCAGGGCGAAATCATTTTCCGCCTGCATCCGCTCCATCAGCACGGAACCCACCATGCCGCGCCAACCTACCAGACCTACTCGCTTCATCATCATCTAAATCAGCCTCATGAAAAATTTGCCCAGTCTGAAATCCGCACCGTCCCACAACGCTGCCGCCGATTCTGCGCCACCGCGCCAACATCCGGGCGTTTTGGCTAGAACTTCGACATCGTCTTGCGCACTTCCACCATCTTGTCGGACGCCGCCAGCGCCTGGCCGAGCGTTTTAACCCCCTGCGCCTCCAGCAGATCCAGCAGCTTGAGGAACACCTGCGCGGTCACCAGCGAATCGCCCAGTGCGGTATGACGCCCATGCACATCCACCCCCAGCCGATCAGCGATAGCGTCCAGGTTGTGGTCGTCGGTGTAATCGTGCAGATAACCGGACAGCAGCAGCGTATCCAGCACTGGATTGCCAAATCGCACCCCAAGCTTCTGTTCCTTCAGCTTCAGGAACTTCATGTCGAAGGCGGCGTTATGCGCGACCAGCACGGTACGATCGTCGCCGAC
>CALMNY010000233.1 GCA_937872125.1 uncultured Candidatus Competibacteraceae bacterium
CGCGTTCACCCCCCCGATCAGCGCCCGGATAGGGCTGATTGCGGCAGGCATCCAGAATCACCACGCTGACCGAATTACCGGCGCTTTGCATCTGCGCCAGCACGCTGTCCGCTTCAATCGCCTCGACCGGCAGATCGGCGGCGTCCTGAATCTCGGCCTTCACCGGAATCAGATAGTTGTGGCCATGGTATTGCGCGCCGTGGCCCGCGTAGTAAAACAGGCCGAACTGCTTACCGCGCAACGCTTCACGGAAGGCTTGCAGCGCCCGGTGCATGCCCTTGCGGTCGAGATCGGTATGCCGCTGTACCTGGAAGCCCAGCCGTTCCAGCGCCGTCGCCAGGTCGGCAGCGTCGTTGACCGGGTTGCGCAGCGGCCGGTCGGCATACGCCCCATTGCCAATCACCAACGCCACCCGCTCGGCGCCCCAGGCGAGCGGTATGGCCCCCAGGAGTAACCAGACGCCTATCCCTCCGATCCACCATCGGCCAGCGGTTAGACTTCCCCTCGCTTCGCGCATGATTTCGTGTCCTCTGGCTATCGCTTCATGACCGCAGAAGTTGATCCCCTTTCCTTAACCCGGCCCTGTAGAGGGAACTTCACCATACCAGCCGCTCCAGACCGATGCATACCACCGCATGGGTGCGCAGCTTCAGCGGGGCGCCGGCCTCCCGCTCCAGCACCGCTCGGTAAGTGGCCAGTTGCTGTTCCGCGTCCTGGAGTTGTTCGGCGACTGCCGGCAACTGGCGCAGGCTCGCGCGCGGCGTCGTCGCCAGCGCCTCGCTCGTCAAGCCCACCGCCTTGAGACTGAGCGCCTTGAATTCCAGCAGATGATCGAGCAGCGCGTACTGGCGCATGTCGGGCCGCACCCGCAGCAGCAGATCGCCGTAGCCCCGCTCCAGCGCCGGTTCCGAATCCATCACGTAGAACGCATCGTTGAACAACGTCACCAAAAACGCCGTCTTGACCACCAGTTCGTTGCTCCAGCGCAGATCGCGGTTGTCAAAGACTTTGAAATACGTCTGTTCCAAAAAGTCGCACAGCGGCTCCAGATCGCCGGTGACGTAAAACCGCTCCACGACCTGAGTCCGCTGCTCCTGATCCTCGTAGTCCGGCAGCAGGCGTTCCTGGAGCCGTTCCACATACAGTTTACGAACTACCTGATTGGGAATAGCCAGTTGCAGCTTGCCCAGGGCGTCCCGCCCCGCCAGGGTCAGGACGCCGAAGTAGTACAACAGCGAGGCGAGGAAGGCGGGGTCTCTCGGCGCCGTCAACATATCCTGCACCCCGAAGCGGTTGGAGAGCTGCGCCACCGCCAGCGGTTCAGCCGGGTTCAGCGCCGCATTGACCAGCGTCTCGCCGTGCGGCAGCCGGGCCACATACTGAATCCGGTTCCGATCCATCGCCAGGTTGTCATCAAGCAGCGGTTCCGGGTATTGCCCCTCCCGGACCAGGGCTTCCCAGAAATACAGCGCCAGGGTCGGGTTGTAGATCAGGGCCGGATTGCGGGGGGAGAAACAGTAGCCGTTGTAGAAAGCCTGCATCAGGGTAAAGGCTTCTTCGATCCGCTCCGCCGGCCAGTCGCGCTCCGCTCCAATGTGCGCCAGCGTCGTTTGGACTTCCTCGGCGGTAAATCCGCAGAGGTGGTGAAACTCGGGCCGCAGGGAGAGGGAGACAGCGACGTTGTAGCCGCTGGTGATGTCGCTCAGCACGACCGGAGAGACGCCGGTTAGAAAGACCCGGTCAATGCCGCGCCCTTCCGCGCCGTCCTTCACCGCCTTAAAAAAGGTCTTGATCGTTCCTTCGCTCTGGACCAGTTCCTGATAACGGTCCATGCCATGCAGCGGGCTGATCATCACTTCATTGGCGAAGTTGTCGTATTCGTCAATCAGCAGATAGAGTTTATGGGGCGTTGCGCTGACTGCCGCCAGCAGGCTCCGCAGGGAAGACAGCGCATTTTCTTCGTGCAGTTTGATCGGTTGCGGCAGATATTCCTGGTAGCGTTGCTGGAAGGCGCTGATTTCGTCATTGAGATGCTGGTGCAAAGCCCGGTGAATCGCGTTGTGATCCCCCCTGGAATCCACCACGGAAAAGTTGAGTTTGAGAACAAAGTAGTGGTTATGTAGCGGCGTGGGGTTCTGGCCGATCTTCAGCCCGCCAAACAGCCGGTCAAAATCCGCCGCCCGCGCCAAGTCGTAATAGTTTTCCAGGGTGGACAGCCACAGGCTTTTGCCAAACCGGCGCGGGCGCAGGAACAGCAGTTGGCTGCCGGCTTGTTCAATCAACGGGATCTGGTCGGTGCGATCCACATAAAAGTAACCGCCGTCGCGGAGCTTGCGAAAATCGGCGATGCCGTAGGGAAAGCGCATGATGATGACCTCGCGGAAAATTGCAGCAATTCTCATTTTGGCTTGGTACAGCGAGTAGATTCCCCCAAACCAACCCAAAGTTGCAAAATGAGAATTGCTGGGAAAAATGGAGTGGATGACCCTCCGATTGCGTGTCCCTCACCCCAACCCCTCTCCGCGCGGGAGAGGGGCGCTGCATTCCAGTCGCTCAGGGTTCCACCACCAGGAAGGTCGTCGCGGTATGCGCCAGGGCGGGCGACGGTTCGCGCAGCACCACCGCCAGGTCCTTGGCGATGGCCTTGGCATTGCCCCATGGCTGGTAAACATGTTGCTGGAAATCATAGCCGCCCGTGTACACCGGCTGGCCATCGCTGCGGCAAATGCCGATCAGCGCCTCCACCCCGGTCGGACCGCCCAGTTGATAATCCACCGGCGCCTCGTTCGCCGGAATAGTGACCGTTTCCCCGGCGCGAAGCTGGTTATCCTGCTGGTAGCGGTTGGGGAACAGCACAAAGACGTTGCCGGACGTGCCCACGTCCAGCAGGGTCAGCCGGCAGTCCCGCTCGGCGGTGGCCATAACCCGCACCTTGGCGCCCAAGGGATACACCAGCCGCTCGGTGCGCAGGTGCAGGTCGAAGGCTTCCGCCTGACCGCCGGCCGGCTGCACGCTGCTGGGCGCGAAGCCGCCGGTCGTGGCCGCGGCGGGCCGCGCCGGCGGCGGGGTCTGGCCGGATAGCGCCGGCGGCGCCACGCGGATGATCTCCTCGTGTTCGGCCCACTGGTTGCCGTACCGCTCGCGCAGCGTCACCACCAGATCCTTGGCTACGGCCGGCGCCGGCGCTTTCAACGCCTTGTAAGGCCCAGCCGGTTCGGTGCTGTCGTCTGCGAACAGCGGTTGCTGGCCCTGGGTAGCGATCACCTTGATCAGCTCGGAACCGGCCGGACCTTGCACCTGGAAGGCAAAACCAGCGCGGGGATCGGGGATTTGGACTACTTGACCGGCCTTCACCCGGTTATCCCGCTGGTAGCGGTTGGGAAAAATGATGTGCACCTTGCCGGAGGTGCCAACATCCAGAACGGTCACGTAGGCGTCCTGATCCGTCTTGACATTGAGCACCACACGCTCGCCAAAGACATAGGTTTTATCCGGGTGATCCACCCAGGCGGTCACGTTCAGGCCGCTTTGCGGCGCGGCCAGATCCGCCATGGGGCGCTGGACCGGAGTCAGGTCCTTGTCGCTGGTCGCGGGGGCCGCAGCGGGTGGCGCCGGCGGCGCCCCGGTGGGCGGTGCCAGATCGGCCCGACTGGCGAAACTGGCCAGCGTCAGCGCAGCGCCCAGCGCGCAAGCAGTCAGAGTCAACGGGGATACGTTCATAGTCAGTGTTCCTGTCAGTTAATCAATCAGTTAGGGTGGAAGCCGAATCCCCCCACCCCTAACTCCTCTCCCACCGGGGGAGAAGGGAGCTTGTTACCGTGTCCAGATGCTCAGCGGACGGCGGTAGCCAGGTTGAGGGTTTCGCCCAGCCGGCTGTCGCCCACGGCCACTGGCGTTTGCTGGCCGCCGCTGTCCTGCTTAACCACTTGCTGGGTCTCGGCGAACAGATCCGCGAGCCGCGCGTTTTGGGCCTGGCTGAGCTTCTGCAACAAGCGGGTGATAAACAAGCCGCCATCCGCGACCTCCAGGGCGTATTCATTTTCCTGGGCGGCGGCGTAAACCAGACCCTTGACCGTGCTTTGGGGGCCGCTCAACCGGCGGTTGCCGTCCACGCCGCCGGCCAGATCCTTGCGCAGCAGGCTGGCGGCCTTCTGCTGCCAGCCGCCCGCCCGGGCCGGCCGCCCCAGATCGCCGCCCACGAAGAACTTGGTGCGGGCGTTGGTCAGGGATTTGCGCAACCCGCCGCTGTGGCAGGCATCCACGAACACAATCGTCCGGTCGGTTGACAACCGCCCGACCCAGGCGGCGAACTCGTCATCGCGCACCACGTGCTGGGCCGAGGGCTGGGCGACTCCCTCAGCGTCATACATTACGAACACTTCATCCAGCCCATCGGCCTCATCGTTGTCGTCGTCCTCGAGCGTAGAGCCGTGGCCGGAGAAAAAGATCAACACCAGGTCGTCCGGCTTAACACTGGCGCGCAGCCACTCCATGCTGTCGGTAAAGTCCCGCTTGTAGGCATTTTCCAGCAGCCGAACCTGACCGGGCGGCACGGCGAACAGGCGTTGCAGGGTGGTGGCGAAGTTGCGGGCATCGGCGTTGGTCTTGGTCAGTTCGCCCACGTTGGCCCCCATGGCCAGGATGTACACCTGACCACCGCCCGCGTCTGCGGTAGCGGCTGGCGGCGTCAGCCGCGTGGTTTGGGGCCGGCCGTCGGGAGTGATCTCGAACGTGACCTTGGCCGTGGCCCAGTCCGCCGGGGCCAGCCGCTCCACTACCGCCAGGTCCTTGCTCAGCGCGCCGGCATCCCGGTAGTTGAACTGCTTGGGCTGGGCCTCGGCGGTCTGGGTCCACACCAGATAGACGTCTTCCATGCCGGGCGGGCCACCGACCCGGAATGCGAAGGCGTCGTTGGGGCCGCCGGCACCATAGCCAACTCCAGCCCGCACCCGCGAATCACCGCCCAGTTCGTTCGGATAGATGCGGCTCACCCGGCCGGACGTGCCGACATCCCAGAGGGTGACATAGCCGTCGGCGCTGCTGATGAAATCAAACTGGACCTCGTCGCCGATGGCTACCGTGTGCTGGTTGATGCGGATATCGAGCTGCACCCGCGCGTCCGGATTAGCGGGCACGACTTCCAGATCCTTGGTCTGAGCCACCGCCAGCGGCGTCGCCAGCCAGGCGGCGGCGATCAGCGCGCGGAGCAGCGATTTGGAGTCATTCATGACGATCTCCTTCGGACCCGCGCCTAGCGGGGTTTGAGGGTGTAGCGAATATGGGTTTCGGTGTAGAGATGCGGCGGCAGGGCGAAGAACCGGCTCAGATCGCCAGTAGCGAACAGCACCGGGTAATGCGTGGGAATGACCCACAGCGGATCGCCCTTGTAGCTCAGCCCGCCCGGCTGGACGCGAGGCGTATTGCTGGGCAACACCGTCAGGATGGCCTTGATGGTTTCCTCGCCGGCCGGGCCTTGCAGTTCCAGATAGCCGCTTTGGGGATAGCGGTAAATCCGGCCCGGCTCCACGAAGTTGTAGGGTTCGCGGCTGGTCGGGTAAATCCGCTGCACCGCGCCGCTGGAAGCGAAGTGATACAGGCTGACGTAGCCCTTGGCGCTGGCCTGGAAGTAGAAGGCGATGCGGCTGCCGATGCGGACCGTGTCGCCGTCGCTGGACTCGATCCAGGCGTGCAGCCGGGGGGCTTCCGGGCCGGCGGCGGGCGCGGCGGGCACGGCGGCCAGCGGCAGATGCTTGCTCAGGAACGCGCGGGCCGCCTTGCCGAAAGCGGCTTCCTCAGCTTCCCGGTAGCGGAACTGCTCGGTGGCCAGGGTTTTGCCCTTGGCGTCCACCACGGTCAGCGTCACCGGCAGGTAATCCCCACCGAGGGTGGCCGACTCGGACGCGCCGACGCTGAGCCGGACGGTGTAGCGCGGCGGCGCCGGCTCCAGCGCCAGGTTCTTGGCCTGGCCTTCCGGCGTGGGGGCAGGCGCGGCGGCGGGGGCGGTATCCACCACCAGGACGGCGCCGTCGGCCAGCAGCGTGCGCACCAGCGTTTCGATGCGGGTCTGTTGCGCCGCCGGCGCGGGTTGCTTGGCCGGTGCTTCGGGGGCAAGCGCCACCGGGGTAGATTCCCCCGGTACGGGTTGCTTGGCCGGCGGTTGCTGGAGTTGCGTCGAACTGGGCGGAGTGGCTTCCGGGGGCACCATCAGATCAGCCCGGGCCGGAACCGCGACCACCAGCAGCGCCAGCAGCGCCGGAACCGATAGCAAAGAAAACGAGCGAAGCATGGACAGTTCTCCTCAGGGTCGCAGGGGCTGGTTCAGCACCGCGACGTTCCAACTGTAGGGATTCTGCCGGTCCAGGACGGCGCGCAGCCGCTGTTGCAGTTCCTTGCCCGTCAGATTCAGTTCGGTCAGCGAACCACGTTCGCGGATGTCGTCCGGCGCCAGCCAGCGTAACGGTTTCTGGGTCGCTACCAGCAGGTAGGTTTCGTCGCCCGGAGGCGGACTCAAGGCAAAGTCCACCCGACTGTACGGGCCGGGGAAGGGGACGGTCCGGCCGCCGCGCACAAACTGGTTGTCCAGCAGCCGACTGGTTCGGCCCGAAGTGTGGATAGCGTACAGACTGAGGTACGCATCATCGCTGGCGCGCAGCTTCAGTTTGAGAAAATCGCCGATGCGCGGCGGCGGCGCGTCCGACCAGACTTCGGCGGTGAAGCGGGCGTCGGGATTGGACCAACTGCCGCCGCCTTCATCATCGTGCGGCGCCACGATCATGTCTTTGTCGTTGTAGCCGGGCGTGGCGCAGCCCCCCAGCACCAGCAGGCCAGCCAGGACAGCCGGGATGGGAAAAAACGGAATTTTGGCCATGGAATAGCTCCAGGGTTGTTGGGATTTACAGGTTTAGTTGGGCACGATCCGGATCACCTTGTTGTAGCTGGCCCAGTCTCTATGGCGCGGCTCGCGCAGAACCACTTCGAGATCCTTGGCCACGGCGGGCGCACGCTCTTTCAGCGCCTTGAAGGGGCCGGCCGGTTCGAGGTCGCCGGCTCGGAACAGGGGCGCGGGATCGAGGCTGGCGATGACCTTGATCAGCTCGGTGCCGGCGGGTCCGTGAACTTCCAGGTTGAAATCCGCCTGGCGGCCCGGCACTTGCAGAACCTCACCGGCGCGAATGCGATTGTCGGTCTGAATGCGGTTGGGGAAGATGACATGGACCCGGCCCGAAGTGCCGACATCCACGATGGTAAGGTAGGCGTCCCGGTTGGTTTTGACGTTGAGCACCACGTTCTCGCCGAAGGCATAGGTATTGTCGGAATGATCCACCCAGGCGGTGACGTCAATCCGGTTACGGCGGGGCGCGCTGGTGTGCTGAGGCGGGCGACTGGATTGCTGCGGCCTGGTTCTGGGGGGCGGTCCCGCATCGGGGGGCGGTCCCGCATCGGGCGGCGGCCCCATATCGGGCGGCGGTCCCATGTCCGGTGGCTCCAGATCCGCCATGGGGCGCTGCACCGGGGTGAGGTCCTTGGTGCTCAGTTCCTGGGCGTCGGCCAGGGGGATTGCCAGGGCGAGGCCGCCGGCCAGCAGCAGGCCAGTCAGAGTATGCAGGGTGTGGCTTAGAGGGTGTTGCATGACCATGCTTCCTGTTTTGGGTGGATGGATACGCCAGGGCCATTGGCCCCGGTGATGAGATGAAGACGGCATGGGAACAGCAATGTCAGGATGGGGGTGGAAAAATTATTTCATCCGATAGGACTGAGCGAATTTCAGCGTATCTCCCGGATATTCTATTGAGAAATAGTATGGTGAGTTAGCAGCGACCTGTCGCGAGAAGACCCGCTCTGATCGAAGAGCGCCGGCAAACTGCGTTATTCTATCTCCCCAGCGCGATAACCGTATCACCATATTATTGGCCGAGGGGGAGCGTTTGGCATGACTGCGCCATGGGAAGAAACCGGCACGCGGCCGGTCGAAGTCACCTGTCCGGGCTGTTTTCACCCGCGCGAGTGGGACATCGCCGGGGTGTGTCCAATCTGCCACTACCGCGCCGGCCTGGAGGGCCGTTCCGGGGCGTTGCTGCCAGTCGGGACGCAACTGAAGGGCTATGTGGTCGGGGAAAAACTGGGCCAGGGCGGGTTCGGGATCACCTATCGCGGCTTCGACCTGACCCTGAAGATGAAGGTGGCGATCAAGGAATACTACCCGAGCGATCTGGTCGGGCGCTCGACCGACCGCAAGACGGTGGTGCTCAACTCGCCGGAGCATGGCGACCTGTTCCATTACGGGCGGCGCACCTTTCTGCAGGAAGCGCGGACGGTGGCTCAACTGCGCCATCCCCATCTGGTGCGGGTGCTGAACTTCTTCGAGTTGAACGAGACCGCCTATCTGGTGATGGACTACTACGAAGGCGAAGACCTGGCGCGGCATCTGAAAGCGTCCAAGGGTCAACCGTTGCCCTGGCGGCGGGCGGTCGCGTTGCTGCTGCCCGTGCTCGACGGCTTGCGGAAGGTCCACCAGGCCGGATTCATGCACCGGGACATCAAACCCGGCAACCTGTACCTGACCAGCGACGACGAACTGATCCTGCTGGATTTTGGCTCGGCGCGGCAGGTGACCGGCACGCACACCCGCAGCCTGCTGATTTTCTCGGCGGGCTACGCCCCCTACGAACAATACCTGCAAGGGCAACTGAACCGGCAAGGGCCATGGACCGATGTGTACGGCGCCGCCGCGACGTTGTACTTGATGGTGACGGGCCAGTACTTGCCGCCGGCGCTAGACCGCAAGCAAGCGGCGCTGATGCAACAACCGGATCCGCTCAAACCGGCGCGGCACTGGGTTCCCGACCTGCCGTCGGCGCTGGATGCGGCGCTGCTGCGGGCGCTGGCGTTGGAACCGGAGCAACGGCTGCAAACCATCCAGGCGTTCCAGCAGCACCTGGCCGCCGCGCTGACCGAAGCCGACCGCCCCCCGCCGCTACCCCAAGCTGCGCCAACTCCGCCGCCCAAGCCCAAAGTGGCGCCTGAACCCCCGAAGTCGAACGCAACGCCCACACCGCCCAAAGCATCGCCTCAGCCCAAAGTAGCTCCAGCACAATCCGCCCGGCCAAAATCGCGGACCGCGCTGGTGGCGCTTGTAGTGGTTGTGCTGACCGCGCTGGGCGGCTGGTGGTTCTGGGAAAAGCTCGGTGGGGCGCCAAAGTTGCCGGTCACGCCCACCGCAGTCGCACCGCCCGTAGTCACGCCGCCGGTCGTGGAATCGCCGCCACCCGTCGCGCCGCCCGTCGTGGAGCCGCGCACTTATCTGACGGTTCGGGCAACGCCGGCGACCGCCCAAGTCCGGATCCTGAACATCGGCCCGGCGTATCGGGACGGGATTGAACTGACGCCCGGCGCCTTCGATCTGGAAGTGAGCGCCCCCGGCTATCAAACCTACCGGGCGTGGCTTACGCTGGCGGCGGGCGCGCAGGAAGTGGTGGTCGTGCTGCAACCAAACCCGCCGGTTGCCCCACCCGCCACGCCGATAGCGCCACCGCCGACGGCTGAGGACATCGCGCGCCAGAAGGAACTGGAGCTGCAACTGGCAGTGGTCAAAAAGCTACTCGAAGCGCGCAAGATTCCGGCGGCGCGGCGGGCGCTGGACGATGCCAAGCCCTCGGATCGGGAGGGCCGGGTGGAAGCGTTCCGGCGTGAACAAACCGCAACCATGCAGGCTACGGCGCTGGTTTTTCTGGAGCAGGGTCAGCGAAACCTGGCCAAGCGGGTCGTGGACGATCTGGGCCAGTGGGACCCGCAAAGTTCAGAATACCGGGCGTTGCGAGCGCGCTTGACCGGCGGACAGTAGATACAGCGACAACCCATGCAGGTGATGATCATGCGCAATGGCTGGAATTGGATTGGATGGGGAATTGTGGTGGGGCTGACGAGTTTCCCGGCGTGGGGTGCGGAACCGGACCCCGAAGCGGTGCGGCGGTTGATGGAAAAGTACGAGCGGGAAGCGGCGGAAGAGGCGGCGAGGACAACGCCGGCGCCTAAACCTCGACCGAAACCGGCCCCGGCTCCGGCCCCGCAGCCAAAGCCGAAGCCGGCCCCGACGGTGAATTACGACCATGAGGCGTGGAAGTCGGCGGAGAAATGCGGCACGGCGGCGTGTTTTGAGGCGTATCTGGA
>CALMNY010000234.1 GCA_937872125.1 uncultured Candidatus Competibacteraceae bacterium
GCGCGGCTTCCTCCCTGGCCTGAAGGCCGGGGTTTCCGCCGCGAAGATCGGATGAGTGACGGCGTCCGGAAAGTTGACGCCACCACAAGCCCCCAGGCTTAACATCCGCAACGGCGGGCGGTTTATGGCAGCGGGTTAGGACGAGCGGGAGGCCTGCCGTCCCTCCATCCGGCGAACACCTAAGCGGTCCCCGGGCCAGCGGTCAGAAAAATTTCTGGCGTCGTTCGTCTTCTTAACCCCGGTTAATTACCCCCCCTCTCGCCCGCGCCAGGCGGGCGGCAGGGATACTCCGCGCCCGCCCCCCGCGGGCCTGCCTCCCCCCGGTCCCCGCTACCTTCCGCCCCGCGGCCGCCGCCCCGGTCTTCGCCCCCTCCCCACTGCGCCCCCGGCGCCCCCGCGCGGGGGGGTAATGCCCGCCAAAACACGCTTTGCCCAGACGCATGCGGCGCAATAACCCCGGCCGGCGCGGATAGGCTGTCGCTGGGCACCTCTGCCCGCGCCACCCGCGCTTCGCTTGCTTCCCAGGGGGTACTGACATGATCCGTTACTTGCGCCACATCCGCACCCGGCTGCTGGGAGTAGGGCTGGTCGTGCTGGCCGCCCCGGCCCTCGCCGCGCCCACGATCACCGCGGTCGCCCTCAGCGAAGCCACCGGCCTGGAGGATGGCTACCTCAACTCCGGGGATAGCGTGACCGCCACCGTCACCTTCAGCACGCCGGTGACGGTCAGCGGCACGCCGCAGCTGACCCTGACCGTCGGCACGGCCGCGCTCAAGGCCAGTTACGCCAGCGGCAGCGGCAGCAACACGCTGGCCTTTACCTACAAGATGACCCTGAACCGGACGGACACAGATGGCATCAGCATCGCCGCCAACGCCCTGCTGCTCAACGGCGGCACGATTCAGGACGGGGGCGCGGCCGCCGACCTGAGCCATGCGGCGGTGGCGGATGACCCCCGCTTCCGCGTCGACAGCCTCAAACCGGCCACCCCGACCATGGCCCTGGAGAGCGACAGCGGTACGGTGGGCGACCGGGTCACCGATACCGGCGGGGTGCGGGTGACGGGGGTCGAGGCCGACGCGCGCTGGGAATACCGGGCCGACTATGGCCCCTGGCAGGAAGGCGGGAGCGGGCTGATCTTCCCCCTGCTGGAGGGGGGCCATGCCTATCAGGTGCGCCAGACCGATGCCGCCGGCAATGTCAGCAGCACCGGCAGCGTCATCACCTTTACCCTGAATCCGCCCCCCGCCGCGCCCACCGTGCTCGCCGTGGCCCTGAGCGGCGCCACCGGCGCCCAGAACGGCGCCCTCAACGCCGGAGATACGGTGACGGCCACGGTGACCCTGAGCGAAGCGGTCCTGGTGACGGGGACGCCCCAGCTGGTGCTGGACGTCGCCGACGTCCCGGTGTCCGCCAACTACGTCGGCGGCACCACCACCCCGACCCTGCGCTTTGCCGCCACGATCCTCGCCGGACAGCAGGATGACACCGGCATCAGCCTGGGGGCCGACGCCCTGCGCCTCAATGGCGGCACGATCCGCGATGGCCGGGGCAACGACGCCCTCCTGAGCCACGCGGCGGTGGCCGACCACCCCGCCTTCCGCGTGGACACCAGCGCCCCCCTCATCACCCTGGCCAGCGACAAGACGTTCCTTGAGACCGGCGAGACCGCGGCCCTGACCATCACCCTCAGCGAGCCGCTCGCCGACTTCGGCCCCGGCCCGTTCACCGTGAGCGGCGGTACCCTGCGCGACTTCAGCGGCAGCGACACCCGCTACACCGCGACCTTCTATCCGGCCCTGGGCGGCGCGCCCCCCGGGCGGATCACCGTCGACGGCGGGCGCTTCAGCGATGCCGCGGGCAATCCCAATGACCCCGCCAATCGCCTCGAAATTGGCTTCATCCCCGTGCCGGATCCGACCCCGGACGCCTTCAGCTTCCCGGACCAGGTCGACGCGCCCCCGCAGAGCCGGCGCACTGCCGCGCCCCTGACCCTCACCGGCTTCAACGTGCCCATCCCGGTGGCCGTCAGCGGCGACGGCGACCCGCAGCTCAGCATCAACGGCGGCGACTGGGTCACCCATGGCACCCTGGAGGAATTCCAGACGCTGGCGGTGCGCCTGACCAGCGCCGCGCCGTCCTATGCCTGGCACACCGCGACGGTGGTGGCCGGGGGAGTGAGTGGCACGTGGCGGGTGCGCACCGCCGATCACACCCCGCCGGTTATCACCCAGGCGGCGCTGGTGGCGGCGACGCCGCATATCGATCTGGAAATCACCGACGATCCCGCCGAGGGTGCGCGCCAGATCACCCGCGCCTGGGCCGAGGTGGAGCGCCCCTACACCGGTCAGCGCTGGACCCTGGAAGCCGCGACCCTGACCACCGCCGGCGGCGCCGCGCCCTGGGTGGCGCGCATCCCGGTGACCGCGCTCGACAGCGGGCGCTTTGACATCACCCTGTACGCCGTGGATGCCGCGGGCAACCAGGCGGCGGGCTACCCCCTGCCCAGCTATCAACGCGACCGGGAGCCCCCGGTGATTCAGGAGGCGCTTCTCAGCGCCGGCAACCGCGCGCTCGAGGTGCGCCTGAGCGAGCAGCCGGTGGATGGCGGCGGGCAGGTCGCGCGGGTGTGGGTGGAGGCGGAAACCGCCCCGGGCACCGTGGAGACGGTGACTGCCAGCACCCTGACCGCCACCGCCACCCCGGGTGAGTGGCTGGCGCGCGTGCCGTTGACCTCCTTGCCCAGCGGCCAGGTCACCCTGCGCGTGCGGGCGGAAGACGACCAGGGCCAGGCCGCCGCGCCGCTGACCCTGGGCGCGCAGTGGCTGGATAACACGCCGCCGGTGGTCACCGCCGCGGTGGTGGATCCCCACCACCAGTGGCTGGAGGTCACGCTGAGCGATGGCCCGGAGGCCGAGACGACCGCCCTGGTCGCGGTGTGGCTGGAGGTTGCGACCGGCGACGCCCCGCTCAGCGTGCCGCACACCACCCTGGAGCGCCCGGGCGCCGGCCAGCCGTGGCAGGCGCGCATCGCCCTCGGCGCGGTGCCGAGCGGGGTGCATACCTTGCGCGTCTTCGGCCGGGATGCCTTCGGCAACGTCTCGACGCCGCTGGCGCTGGTCGATACCCTCCTTGACCACACCCCGCCGGTGATCACCGCCGCGCCACTGGACGCCTACCACCGGACGGTGGAGGCCCGCCTGGTGGAAGGGCCGGCGCCCCGGGCGCGCACTGTCAGCGCCTTCTGGCTGGAGGCGACCGCCCATGCCGACGGCGCGGTGACCGTCCTGCCGCACCAGCAGCTGTTGTCCCCGGGCGGGGATGGCCACTGGCTCGCCACCAGCCGTCTCGCCGACCTCGCCAGCGGCTACTACGCGCTCACGGCCTTTGCCCGCGATGCCGTGGGCAACGTCAGCGCGCCGTACCTCATCGGCGCCCACGTGCTGATCGATACCCAGCCCCCCGCGGCCACCCTGTGGACGCGCGACGGTACGCCGCTCCAGGCGCGCGTCGTGCATGACCTGGGGGAGATCACCATCCAGGCCGAGGATGACTATGATCCGCAGCCGACGCTGGTGAGCGTGACCCTGAGCGGTGCCTCCCTGGCGACCCCGCTCCCGCTGGGCTTCCGCCCGGCGCCGGCGGCGCTGGGCGCCGCGGACGCCGCCCCGCGCTACGTCCTCGACTACCCGGCGACCGCGCCGCTGCTGGCCGATGGCGATTACACCCTCACGGTCACGGTGCGCGATGCCTTCCAGCACGAGGGGACCAGCACGGCGACGTTCAGCTACGCCACCCGCTGGCTGCCGCTGCTGGCGGCCAATGGCCCCCACATCACCCTGCCGCTGCTCGACGCGCCGGTCGACATCCGGCGCGGCAACAAACAGTGGCCGCTGACCACCGAGGTGGCGGCGACGGGCGACGCCCCCGACCAGCCGCTGCGCGGCGTGGCCGATCTGGTCCTCACCCTGGGCGCCGACGCCCAGGAGGCGCTGGTGGTGGACGGTCAGCCGCTCAACCCCGGCCAGAGCCTGCTCTATCCCGCCTACAACTTCGACGCCGCGGGCGGGCGCATCAGCCTGCCGCTGCGCCCCCTGGTCACGGCGACGACCACCGAGGGCTGGTTCGGCGAGCTGGTGATCCGCATCGACCGGCCCCTGGCGCCGGTGGTCAAGGCGCCGGTGTATCTGTGGTCGCCCGCCACCCAGCTCGCGCTGACCTCCTCGGCGCCAACCTATGCCAAAAAGGTCCACAAGGCCGACCTGTGGCTGGCCGACGCGGGCGACGCGCTGTGCAGCGGCGATTTCGTCGCCCTGCACAACCGGGCGACCACCTATCCGACCCTGGCCGCGGACGGGCTCGCCAAGTGCGCGGTGCGCTGGACCGCGCTGCCGCCGGGCCTGAAACCCCACGCCACCTACAAGCGCCACGTCACCGGCTTCCTCGACACCCTGGCGGACCAGGCCACGCTGCAGTACGAGGTCGGCCTGTTCGTCGCCCAGGGTCGCCAGTACCACTTCTATCCCGCCCGGCCACCGGGCGCGGATGGCGCGGTGCAGACCTACAATATCCCCTTGTACGAGCCGCAACCGCCCACGCTGGTCTACAGCCCGGTCTCCGCTACCTCGCGCCAGGTGGACTGGCTGCCGGCCGGGGTGTGGGCCACCCGCACCGGCAAGTACATCCCCGGGACGATCCACGCCCAAAGCGCCCCCTTCAGCGGCCTGGTGCTGACGGTGACCGACCAGGCCACCGGCGCCGTCCTGAGCGAGGTGAAAGCCCCCGCCAAGACGGTGCGCGCCGCCGTCACCACCCAGATCCCCGCCATGGAAGGGGAGATGAACCTCATCGCCCGCGTGCACTACAGCAACTATCCCGAGGTCTACCAGGAGGCGCCGCTGCGCTTCGTCGCCTTGCCCCAGGGGTTGATGATCAACCTGCGCCGCCCGACGCCGACCAATAACTACGCCGACACGATCATTCATGGCGCGTTCGGCGAGTACAAGGCCGGGGCGGTCAGTTACGATCCGGTGCTGCACGGCGCCTGGACCCTGCGCCTGTATCGCGAATACGCCGGCGCCGACGGCCTGGTGCGCGAGCAACTGGGCGCGGACACCCGCGACATCGCCCCGGACGGCAGCTTCGCCATCAATGCCGGACCGCTGGCCGCGGGCGGGCATCGCGTGCTGGTCACCGCCACCTACGACGGCGATGCGGTGGTGAGCGAGAACATGCTCAAAAGCAGCGTCACCGAGGTCGCGGTGCTCGATGGCGCCCCGGTCACCTGCACCATGAGCGCCAAACCGGCCGCCTCGCCGCCCGGCGTCACCGCCAGCGTGCGCGTGATTCCGGACGACCGGCGCCGCTACGACGATGTCAGCGTCATCCGCTGGGAGCGCTCCACCAGCGGGGCGGACTGGGAGCCGCTGACGCTGGCGCCGGGCCATGACGCCGCCTATGGCTATGGCGAGGAACTGACGGCGGCGGGCCTGTATCGCTATCGGGCCGTGACCGTCAATCGCCATTCCGGGCGCGAGGCGGCCTGCCCGGAAACCCAGGTGCATATCTACGACGTGCCCCGGGTCACCCTCGCCGGCCACAACTACACCCTGCTCGGCACGACCGTCGACTGGACGGCGCAGGTGCCGGATGCCCCGCGCGCCACCGAGTACCAGTGGACGGTGCGCCGGGGCTACGCCGACCCCGAACCCCTGACCCTGACCGGCCCCACGGTGACCCTGCCGGCGGACAGCGTGGGCAGCTGGTATGTCGAGGTGCGCGCCCGCTATCTGGATTCGCCGGAGAGCGACCGCGTGTGGGGCGTGGCGCGCGGCGCCTTGCGCGTCGATCTGCCCCGCCTGCATCCGCCGCGCATCGTTGGCGAGGATTACGTCGAGGCCGGCGTGCCGGCGCGCTATACCGCCCATCTCACGCCGCCCTGGCACGGCTATGACCCGGCCGCCAGCCTGAGCATCGCCGGGGAATGGGAATTGCCGGACGGCACGGTGCAGACCGGGGAGTCGCTCACCTACACGCCGACCACGGCGCCGGCGCAGCGCCTGCGCTACCGCGCCTGGATTCGCGGCCACCAGGCGGCCAGCGAGGTGGTCAGCTACCTCGACGTGCGCGCCTGGTCCTACGTCTTCCCCACCGCGACCCTGACCCAGCGGCGGGTGCGCGAGGCCCATCCCACCACCGCCTCCTTCCTGCTGGCGCTGAAGAATGGCTACACCCACGGCGAGCCGCTGACCACCACCTGGACCTTCCCGCCCGGGGTCACGGTCGACCAGCGCAGCGATACCCAGGTGTTGCTCTCGGCCTGGGAGCCGGGGGACTACCCGGTCGCGGTGCAGGTGACGGACGCGCGCGGGCATGAGGTCACCCTGACCGACACCCTGCACGTCGCGGAACCGCCCCCGCTCGCGCTGACCAGCAAGGTCACCATCGGCGATGCCTGGCAGCGCGCCCCGGCCCCGGTGACGCTCCGGCTCTATCCGGCCGGGCGCATGGCCGGGGAACAGATCGTCGGCGCGCAGGTGCGGCTGAATGGCACGCGGGTGCACGATCAGGTGGCGACGACCTACCGCGTCGACCTGCCGGAACCCGGGGAGCATACCCTTGATGTCACGCTGACCACCAACTATGACCGCCAGGTCACGCACCAGACGACGGTCACCCTGATCGCCGGCGAACCGCCCCGCTGCACCCTGAACACGGCCGGGACGGCGACGGCGCTGAAGGTGCTGGCCGCCTGCGAGGCGCCGATGGGCAAGATCGTCCGCTACCAGTGGCAGGTGACCTTTGCCGACGCGCCGGAGCAGCCGGTGGACTGGGGGACGCACGCGGCCTACCAGATCACGCTCCAGGAGGCGCATCTGCAGCGCGGCGTGGTGGCGGTGACGCTGGTGGCCACCAACGACAAGGGCCAGACCAGCCCGGTGGCGCGCTGGTCGCCCAGCGGGAGCTAGGGAGGGCCGGCGCCCAGCGCCGCCAGCGGCGGCCACGTCGGGTGGGGGTCGCGAAGGGAGGCCAGGTTGAAGAGCGCCAGCCTCAGCCGCGCCCCCGGCCGGGCGTCTGCCGGCAAGGCTGGCACGCGGGGGTGCAGGGACCGCCCCCGGGCGGCGTAGGCGAGGTAGGTGGCGGTAGCGACGCTGTCGGCGCCCCAGGCCCAGCAGGCGGCGACCCGCGCCGGCGCACTGAGCCCGCCGACCTGCAGCGGGCCGTCCCACTCCGCCCGCACGGCGGCGATCACCGCCGCCAGGGCGGCGTCGCCCGGGCGCACCAGCGGTCCGCCAAGGGCCAGCCCGGCGCAGCCCCGGCCGTGAGCGCGCAACTGGGCGCAGGTGCGGGCCGCCGCCCGCACGCTGGTGACCGTGTCGCCCGGCAGGCTGGCGAACAGCAGCAGATCCGGGCGCCGGTTGTTGGCCAGCGCCCAGGCGGCATTGGCCCGTGAGGCGGCAAAACACGCCGCCCGCTCGGCCGGCCCCGCCCGCTGCCGGGGCCACAGCGCGAGCGTGGTCCCCAGTTCGGCATGGCGCAGCTGCTGCTCCAGCAGCGCGGCCGGGGTGAGCAGGGCGCCGGTCGCGGTCTGGATGGCGGTTACCGGTCCCCGGGGCACCCGGCGCGCGCCGGGCAGGAGCAGGCGGGCGCGGTCGGCGGCCGGCAGCAGCGGCACGCCGGGGTGCGCCGTGGGCTCGGCGTCGAGGGCGGCGGCGGCGCGCGCCGGGACCGCCAGCCCCCGACACAGCCGCGGCAGATAGGGGCGCAGGGCGTACGCCAGGGACGGCGCGGCGGCGAAGGCGTACCCCGGCAGGCACAGCGGCAGGGACAGGACGCCGCGCCGGGTGGTGAGGATGCGCGGCGGGTCAGCCAGGGGCCCGGCCGGCGGTAGCCAGGGCAGCGCGCCGCCGGGCGCAGAACCCCTCCGGATCACGCACCAGGGCGCGATAGCCGGCGAAGCCCGGGTCCACGGCGTGGAGCGGGTGCGCATCGACCGCCAGGCCATGCCGCACCCAGGCGTGCAGCGGGTCGGCCGGATCCGGGCGCGGCGCCAGACGGCGCACGCCCGGCGGGGCCGTGCCGACGGCCGGGGGGCGGTTGATCAGGGCATGGCAAAATTCCGCGCTCACGGGAGCTCCTCCCGCAACGCCGCCAGCAGCCGCGCGGTGAACACCGCCAGGTTGCGGACCACCGGCGGGTGCCCGGGGTAGAAGCGGCCGAACTGGCTCCCGACCTGGCGGCGGAACCAGTCCGGGGCGTCCGCGGCAAAACGCAACAACCGCGCCGGCCCCTCGGGATAGAGCTGCCAGGCCCGGTCGATAAAATGCTTGAGCGCCTCCTGCTCGCCGGCGGCGTCCAGGATCAGGGCCAGATGCCCGGCCCGGGTTTCCTCCGGCGTCAGCCGGCGGGCGTATACCCACACGCCATGCACGGCGAGGGCGTGCAGCGGGTCGTCCGGGTCCGGGCGCGGCGCCTGGTACTGGTAGCCGGCGGGCACGGCCGCGGGGGCGGTCTGCGCGTACGGATAGGTCGCCATGGGGGGTACTCCTGCCAGAGGGGTGACGTGGGGGTGGGCCGCAACGGCGCGCGGCCTCACGCGGGAGTGTCTTCGGCGGCGGGCGCGATATGCTCCACCAGCAGTTGCAGCGTGCACTCGCCGCGGAAGCGGTTGACGTCCAGGCGATAGGCCAGGTGCGCCTGCGCCCCCAGGGTGGCCAGGGCGTCGGCCTGATTGAAGGCGATGGCGTCCAGCACCGCGCCGCCGGGGGCCCGGACGGTGAGCTTGAGATGGCGCTCGCCGACCACCCGGTGCGCGAGGATCGCGAACACCGCGTCGAACACCGGCTCGGGAAAGCCCTTGCCCCAGGGGCCGGCGCGGCGCACGCCGGCGGCGGTGTCCAGGGTCAGCAGCGCCGGCGGCAAGGCGCCGTCGGAGCAGATCGCGCGCTCCCGGGCCTGGTCGCCCACCGCCGCGGCCACCGCCGCGGTGAAGGCAGCGCTGAAGGCGTCCAGGGCGGCGGCCGGCACCTCCAGGCCGGCGGCCATGGCATGGCCGCCAAAGCGTGTCACGAGCCCGGGATGGCGCTTGGTCACCGTATCGATCAGATCCCGCACATGCAGGCCCTCGATGGAGCGTGCCGAGCCCCGCCAGCGATCCGCGCCGGCCGGGGCGAAGGCGATCACCGGACAGTGCCAGCGCTCGCGCACCCGCGCCGCGACGATGCCGCTCACGCCCTGATGCCAGTCGGCGCCGGACACGCACCAGGCCGCCGGCAGATGATCGGGTTGGCGCTGCGCCAGGTCGGCGACGATGGCCTCGGCCTGGGCGCGCATCCCGTCCTCGATCTCGCGGCGTTCCGCGTTCAGGGCATGGAGCTGCTGCGCCAGGGCCATGGCGCGGCCGCCCTCCGCCGTCACCAGGCACTCGACGCCGAGCCCCATGTCCTGCAAGCGCCCGGCGGCATTCAGCCGCGGCCCGGCGGCAAAGCCCAGGTCGCGGGCGGTGGTGTCCGCCAGGGTTCGCCCCGCGACCTCCAGCAGCGCGCGCACCCCGGGGCGGCAGTGCCCGGCGCGGATGCGCCGCAGCCCCTGCTCCACCAGGATGCGGTTGTTGTGGTCGAGGGTGACGACATCGGCCACCGTGCCCAGCGCCACCAGGTCGAGATAGTGGGCGAGATTCGGCTCCGGGCGCGTCGGGCCGAAGTGTCCCCGGCGGCGCAGTTCGCCGCGGGTGGCGACCAGGAGATAAAACATGACCCCCACGCCGGCCAGGTGCTTGCTGGGGAAGGCGCACCCCGGCTGGTTGGGGTTGACGATGGCCGCGGCCGCCGGCAGTTCCGCGCCCGCCAGGTGATGATCGGTGACCAGCACCGGAATGCCGCGTTCCCGCGCCCGCGCCACCCCCTCCAGGCTGGCGATGCCGTTATCGACGGTGATGAGCAGCGCCGGGTCGCGCGCGGCGGCGGCCTCGACGATCGCCGGGCTCAGGCCGTAACCGTGGGCGAAGCGGCTGGGGGTGAAGTGCGAGACCTGCGTCGCGCCCAGCGCGCGCAACCCGAGCAGGGCCAGGGCGCTGCCGGTCGCGCCGTCGGCGTCGAAATCGCCGACCACCACCAGGGGGCGGTCGCGCTGCACCTGGTCGGCCAGCAGCGCCGCCGCCGCCGCCAGGCCGTGCAGGGTGTCGCCGGGCAGCAGGTGCGCCAGCGTCGGCTCGGTGGCGTGGCCCGTGGCCCCGCGCCGGGCATAGAGCTGTGCGAGCAGCGCCGGCAGGGTGGCGCCGGTCAGGGGGTCGGCGTGGGGCCGCCGGATGCGCACCGGGATGGCCATCAACCGCCTCCCGCGGCGGCGGGCGCCGCGGTCGCCGCTGCGCCGATGACCGGATGCAGGGTGACGCTGGCTTCGCGGGCCAGGGACCACCAGCGGCGTTCGAATTCCGCCAGCGCCTGCGCCGCCGAGTCGGCGGTGATCACCACCGCCCCGCGCCGGGTGACAATGACAAATTGCATAACGAAGCCTCCTCAGCCTTGCCAGGTGCGCAAGACCGCGCGGGCCAGCGACGCGTCGCTCCGCGCGGTCAACTCCGCCACGGTATACCGGCCCGCGCCGCCGCGCGCCGCCGCGGCGACACACCAGTCCCGCTCTGCCGCGGTCATGGGCCGCGGCGGTACCCCGTCGCGCGCCGGGGTCGCCGGCGCGGCCGCGGCATAGCGGTGGAGGGCCATTTCGTCCCGGGTGCACACGCAGCCCGGGCACGGCGCCTGGTCGCAGGCGCACACCCAATCCAGATCATCGAACATCGCGTCACCTCCTAAAACCGAAAAGCACGCGGGACCGCCGCGCCACGCCCCGCTCAGCCGGCCGCCTCGCGCGCCTGGAACACCTGCCGCAGGGCCTTGACCGTCGCCGGGCCCAGCCCGTCCACCGCCAGCAGCGCCTCCTGGTCGGCGGCCGCCACGGTGGCCAGTGAGCCAAAGCGCCGCAGCAGGCGGTCGGCCACCGCCCAGGTCACGCCGGGCAGACGCATCAGCAGTTCACGGCGCGCGACCGCGAGCTGCGCGGGTCGCGGCCCGTGGACCGCCGGGCGTTGCGCCAGGCCGTAGCGGTCATGCACGGCGCATTTCACCAGCAGGTAGGCGCTGTGATTGAGACTGTAGGTCTGCAACACGCTCAGGCGCATGCAGGCCAGCGAATAGGCCAGGAAGGCGTCGATCTGCTCCAGCAGCGGCAACCCGGGGCTGTGGGCATAGAGATCGCCCTCCAGCAGCAGGATACCGGCCCGCTCGCTCAGCGCCAGCGCCTCCACCTGGCGAAACAGCCGCCCCTCCAGCAGCGAACTGCTGAACTCGCCCGGCGACGCGGTGCAATCCAGCCGCGCCACCACCAGCCGGTCGTTGAGCAGCAGCTCGCCGCCGCGCAGGGTGAGGTCCGGTTGCAGGCGCACCGCCGGATGGCGGGCGAGCCGCTCGACCAGCGCCGCCGGCACGCCCGCCCCGAGGGCGATGGTCACCGGGCCCGGACTGGTAATGTCCGCCACCACCAGCGCCGCCGCCTGGGCGGCCCGCAGGGCATGATCGCGGGCCGGTGGCGGACCCGCGGCCGCGCCGCCGGCGTGAAGCGCCGGATTCGGCGTGGCGGGCGCCGGGGTGGCCAGCGCCCGCAGCGTGTCCCAGTCAACCGGCTCCGCCGGCGGCGGTAACTGCTCCTGGCGGTGCAGGGCGACCAGCAGCGCCGCGCGCAACGCCACGTCGATCCGCGCCCGTCCCACGACGCCCCGGCCCTTGACCTTCACGCCCCAGCCGTCCGGGTAGTCGGTCTGGGCGAACACCCAGGCCCGCTCCTCGGGCGCGACCCCGGGCAGGCCGGTGATATACAGTCGGCCCTGCTCCCGGGGCGCACGCGCCGGCGGGGCCTGCAAGGTGACACG
>CALMNY010000235.1 GCA_937872125.1 uncultured Candidatus Competibacteraceae bacterium
GGGTGCTGGAGCGCGGCACCCACACCATCATTCAGCAGGTGCAGGCGATGAAGGAAATGGTGGATGCCTTCAACGAATACGCCCGCCCGCCGCGCCTGCAACTGGCGCCGCTGGAATTGAACGAGTTGGTGGCCGAGGTGCTCTATCTCTACCGCGACTACCCTGCCGGGGTGGAGATCAAGCTGGACCTGGCTCAGGAATCGTTGCCGATCCAGGCCGACAAGGTGCGATTGCGCCAGTTGTTGCATAATCTGGTCAAGAACGCCATCGAGGCCATCCGTGATGGCCACGGTTCGACCCTGTGGATCAGCGCCTGCCGCACCCATGCCGCCGGGGCCGATTGCGCCGAACTGAGCGTGCGCGATGATGGGCCGGGGTTTCCCAATCATATTCTGGCCAACGCTTTTGAGCCGTATGTGACTACCAAACCCAAGGGAACCGGGCTAGGATTGGCGATTGTCAAGAAAATCGTTGAAGAGCACGGCGGCTGGATTCAGTTGGAATCGCCGCCCGACGGCGGGGCGTGGATCGTGATCCGCTTGCCGCTGTTGCGCAACGGCGGATCACCCACGGTTCCCGCCGTGGCCTTGCATACCGAGAAGGAGGCTGGATGAACCCGCCTTATATTCTGGTTGTCGATGACGAACCGGATATCCGTGACCTGGTCAAGGAAATTCTGGAGGATGAGGGTTACACCGTTGCGACGGCGGAAAACGCCGCCGCCGCCCGCGAAGCCCGCCGCGCCCAGCGGCCTGATCTGATCCTGCTCGACATCTGGATGCCGGACACCGATGGCATCAGCCTGCTCAAGGAATGGAGCGAGGGCGATCATCTGCCCTGTCCAGTGATCATGATGTCCGGGCACGGCACGGTCGAAACCGCCGTGGAGGCGACCCGGCTGGGCGCCTACGATTTCATCGAAAAGCCGTTGTCCATGGCCAAGCTGCTGTTGACCGTGGAGCGGGCGCTGGACGCCGACCGGCTGGCGCGGGAGAACCAGAACCTGCGCCGCCAGCAGCGCGTCGTCGCCGAACCGGTGGGGCGCAGCGAATTGGTGCAACGCTTGCGGACCCAGGTGCTCAAGATCGCCCAGCACGACGCGCCGGTGCTGATCCACGGCGAGCCAGGCACGGGCAAGGAAGTCTACGCCCGCTTCCTGCACACCCACAGTCCACGCCGCGCCGGTCCATTCGTGGTTGTGGGGGTCGGCTCCATCGCCCGCGAGAATGCCAGCCTGGAGTTGTTTGGCTCTGAGCAGGGTGACCGCATTCACTACGGCCGACTGGAGCAGGCCAGTGGCGGCACCCTGTTTCTCGATGAACTGGCCGATATGGATCCTGAGGCGCAAGCCAAGCTGGCCAGCGCACTGGAGAATGGCTCCTTTCTGCGTATTGGTGGCAAGGAAGCCGTGCGGGTGAACGTGCGGGTTGTCGCCGCCACCCACCGCGATCTGGAGCAGGAAGTGGCGGTTGGCCGGTTCCGTGAGGACCTCTATTATCAGTTGAACGTGGTGCCGATCCGGTTGCCGCCGCTGCGCGACCACGTCGAGGATGTGCCGGAACTGCTGAATTACTACGTCGGCTATTTTGTTGACCAGGAAAATCTCACTTATCGCCATTTCACCCTGGCGGCGCAAAATCGGCTGCGCAACTACGCCTGGCCCGGCAACATCCGCGAACTCAAGAATCTGGTGCAACGCCTGCTGATCCTGGGTGGCGAGGAAGAAATCGCCATGGAGGAAGTGGATGCCGCCGTGCGCGGCGCCACCGCCGCCAAAGCCCAGGATGCCGGCAACATTCCCCTGAATCTGACGTTGCGCGAGGCCCGCGAGCAGTTTGAACGGACCTATCTGATGCAGCAGTTCCGCGAGTGCGAGGGCAACGTGGCGCGGCTGGCGGAACGGGTCGGCATGGAACGCACCAATCTCTATCGCAAGCTGCGCGCCCTGGGCATTGATCCCAAGAAATCGCTGGATGAATGAGAGCAGGCCATGAAAATCGTGATTCTCGGCGCCGGTCAGGTCGGGGGGTCAGTAGCGCACATTCTGGCCAGCGAAGCCAACGACGTAACCGTGGTGGACGCCAATACCGAACGCCTGCAAGCTTTGCAGGACCGGTTGGATATTCGCACGGTCCGTGGCCATGCGTCCTATCCGGGCGTGTTGGAGCAGGCGGGCATCGCCGACGCGGACCTGCTGATCGCGTTGACCGACAACGATGAAGTCAACATGGTCGCCTGCGAGGTGGCCCACACCCTGTTCAACACCCCTACCAAGATTGCGCGAGTCCGCGCCGGCAGTTATATGGCTTATCAGGAGCAGCTTTTTCGGGACGAGGCGCTGCCTATTGATGTGTTGATCAGTCCCGAGCAACTGGTGACCGACTATATCCAGCGCATCATCGAGCATCCCGGCGCCTTGCAGGTGCTGGATTTCGCTGATGGCCAGGTCCGGCTGGTGGGCGTCAAAGCCTATGAAGGCAGCACCCTGGTGGGCCAGGCGTTGCGCGCGCTGCCGGAGCGGATGCCGGGCATCGAGACCCGGGTGGCGGCGATCTTTCGCCAGGGTAGCCCGATCATCCCGGAGGGCAACACGCTCATCGAAGCGGATGACGAAGTCTTTTTGATCGCCGCCCGCAAGAATACCCGCGCCATCGTCAGCGAGTTGCGCAAACTGGACAAGATGGTCAAGCGCATCATCATCGCTGGCGGCGGCCACATCGGCGCCCGGCTGGCGCAGGGCCTGGAAGACCGGTTCCAGGTCAAAGTCATCGAGCGCAATCCGGCCACCGCCCGTCGCCTGTCCGAACAGTTAAGCCGCGCCATCGTGTTGCAGGGCGACGCCGCCGACGAAAATCTGTTGCGCCAGGAGAACGTTGAACACGCCGACGTATACTGCGCCGTCACCAATGACGACGAGAACAATATTTTGTCGGCGATGCAGGCCAAGCGGATGGGCGCGCGCAAGGTCATGGCGTTGATCAATCTGGTGTCCTACGTGGATCTGGTGGAATCGTCGGGCATCATTGACATCGCGATTTCGCCGCAACAGGCCACCATTGGCAGTTTGCTGACGCACGTCCGGCGCGGCGATGTCGCCAAGGTCCATTCCCTGCGGCGCGGCGCCGCTGAGGCCATCGAGGCGGTCGCCCACGGCGACTACAAGACCTCGAAGGTGGTAGGTCGGCGGGTGGAGGAAATTCGTCTGCCGCCGGGCGCCACCATTGGCGCCATCGCCCGTGAGGATGAGGTGATCATTTGCCACCATGACACCGTGATCGAAGCGGATGACCACGTCATTCTGTTTCTGACCGACAAGAAGCGGGTGATCGAGGTTGAACGGTTGTTCGCCGTAGGCGCCACGTTCCTGTAGCGCCGCGCGGCGATCCCTTGCCTTATGCTAAAATCTGCTCGCTTCGCTTCCAAACCGGGGGGTTACCCCGCCACAATTCCAAAACCACCAAGCGTTGACAGGACCCCGACCATGACCGCATTCAATTTCGAACTGGCCCGCCACAACATGATCGAGCAGCAGATCCGGCCCTGGGATGTGCTGGATCAACGGGTGCTGGACACCCTCCGGGGCGTGCCGCGCGAGGATTTCGTACCGGAACGCTATCGCAACCTGGCGTTCAGCGATGTCGCCATCCCGCTCGGCCACGGCGAAGTCATGCTGAAACCCAACGTCGAAGGCCGGATTCTGCAAGCGCTGGCGGTGCAACCGACCGATCATGTCCTGGAAGTAGGCACGGGCAGCGGCTATCTGACCGCCTGTCTGGCGCGGCTGGCCGTCAGCGTGGTCAGCGTGGACATCGTGCCTGCGTTCGTCGAGGCCGCCCGCCAGAAACTCAAGGCCCATGGTTTGACCAACGCGGTGCTGCACGCCGGCGACGCCAGCCGGGGCTGGGGCGGGCATCGCTATAACGCCATCGCCGTCACCGGCTCGGTGGCCGAGGTCGCCGAGGTCTGGCGGCAAAGCCTGAGTTTGGGCGGCCGGCTGTTTATCGTGGCCGGTCAGCCGCCGGTCATGGAAGCTTTGTTGATTACGCGGGTGGCCGAGGAGGAATGGATTCGGGAGAGCCTGTTCGACACCGAGTTGCCGCCGCTGCGCAATGCGGCGCCGGTCAAAACCTTCGCCTTTTGATATGTGATGCACGCAAGCGATGGGCGCGGCCTACGGATTCCCTGCTGATGCAGGTCTCTGGTATATTAGCGTTTACTAATATCTAAGAAGGAGTCGGTCAGTCATGCCCAAAGCGCATCATCTGGTGTGGGCCGGGATCATCGCTACGCTGTGTGGCCCACCGGCGGGGGCGGCAGACCTCTTGCAAGTTTACCGGCAGGCACTCGATAGCGACCCGGTGCTCAAGGCCGCCGCCTCCAGCCGTGAGGCCACGCAGGAGACCAGGCCGCAGGCCCGGGCCCTGCTGCTGCCGAGCGTGGGAGTGACGGCCGAGCAGGGCAGCACCTTCGGGATAGCGGGATCGCCGACCGGTCAGTCCTCCTTCAACAGCCACAACTATGCGATCGGCTTGGTGCAGCCGGTCTATAATCGCCGCAGCCAAGTGCAACAGCGGGTAGCGGATGCCGTGGTCGGACAGTCCGACGTGGACTTCCAAAACTCCCAGAACCAACTGATTCTACGAATATCGCAAGGCTATTTCGGGGTGCTGGCGGCGCTGGACAACCTGACCTACGCGACCGCCGAGAAGAACGCCTTCGCCCGCCAGCTCGAACAGGCCAACCGGCGCTTCGAAGTGGGGCTGGCGACCATCACCGATGTCTATGATGCCCAGGCGCGTTTCGATGCCGCGGTCTCGCAGGAAATTGATGCCATCAACCGATTGGCCGACGCCCGCGAACTCCTGCGGCAACTGACCGGGCAGGAACACGCCGAGCTTAATCTGCTCAGCGAGCAGATGCCGCTGGCGCTACCCAAGCCGAGCGATCCCGAGGTTTGGGTCAACATGGCGCTGGAGAACAACCTGGGGTTGCGCAGCGCCAGTTTTGGCGTTGATCAGGCGCGGGAGAACATCAATCTGCAGAAAGCCGGCCACTATCCGACGCTGGATCTGCGGGCCAGCCGCGTCAACCTCGACAACGGCATCACCGATACCTCCAGCAGCCAGGTCAACCTGGAACTGGCTATACCGCTGTACACCGGCGGCGCGGTCTCCTCACAGTCCCGCCAGGCCGCCTACAATTACGAAGCCGCCCGCCAGAGCCTGGAAAACCAGCAGCGCGATACCGTCCGTACCGTCCGCAACGCCTACCGCGGTCAGGAAACCGCCATCAGCCAGATCAAGGCGCTCAACCAGACCCGCGTGTCCACCCGCAGCGCCCTGGAAGCCAATCAGGCGGGCTATGAAGTGGGTACCCGCACCATCGTGGACGTATTGGACGCCGAGCGCAACGTCTACCTCGCTGAACGAAACTATGCCAGCGCACGCTATTCCTACATCGCCAATTATCTGATCTTGCGGCAGGCCGCCGGCCAGTTGTCGGAGGCGGATTTGACCGAGATCAATGGCTGGCTGGGCGGTCCGCGGTCCACCTCGGGCGCCGCGCCCCCGGTCTCCACCGCGCCCGCTGGCAAGGAACCAGCCAAGCCCGCTCCGAGCAAGAGCAAGAACGGCAAGTCCGCTGTGACCAAGCCTGCTGGCAAGGAACCGGCGACTCCAGTCATTCCCCCCGCAGTGAAATGACCGACGGTCGCTCTGCTTCTGGCCATGAGCGAACCGGGTGGCGCTGAGCGGTCGCCGCCGGCGGCCAGCGTGACTCTGGCAGGTCTACCGCGCCGGCTGGCGGCCATCGTCTATGACAGCCTGCTCCTGCTCGGCGTGCTGATCGGGGCGACTGCCCTGGCGCTCGGGCTGGCGGTGGCGGTACTCGGTAGTGAACCTGTCAGGCTCTATAACCCGCTGGCGGGTAATCCCTTTTTTCAAACCTATTTGCTGCTGGTCTGTTTTTTCTTTTATGGCGGATTCTGGACCCACGGTGGCCAGACCCTGGGGATGCGCGCCTGGCGGTTGCGGGTGCAACGGCGCGCTGGTGGCGGCATGAGCTGGTGGCAGGCGCTGCTGCGGTTCCTGATCGGCGGCCTGTGGCTGTTCCCGGCGGTTTATCTGCATCGGGCGCCTGGAATCAGCGTCGGGCTTAGTCTGACCGCCGGCCTCGGCGTTCTGCTGGTGATATTGGCCCTGCGCCTGCCCGACCGCGCGTCAGAAACCGAACTGGTGGTGTTGCCCAAAAAGCCCTGATGGGGAACCGTATTCCCCTGATCCTGCATACCGGCAATTTGGGATAGCCCGTTCACGCACAGCCTATAATTCTGTATAGGTTTTTCATGGAAGGTGGATTGCGCTTCGCTGATCCGCTCTACAATTCTTCGCTCCCATGTCCGACAGACTTCTAGCCGCCCGCCTTGCCGGAACCGGCGGTTCGGATGGGCCGGGCGCGGCGGGTCGGGGTTGCGGTCCACGGATCGTCGGGCCAGGGATGCTTGGGGTAGCGGCCCTTCAACTCCTTTTTGACCTCGGCGTAGGTTCGCTCCCAGAAGCCGCGCAAATCCTGCGTCACTTGAATCGGACGCTGTGCTGGCGACAGCAGATGCAAGGTCACCGCGATCCGCCCGTCGGCGATGCGCGGGGTATCGCCCAGCCCGAACAGTTCCTGCAATTTCACCGCCAGCACCGGCGGTTCGCCCGGCGCGTAGCGCAACCGCAGGCGCGAGCCGCTGGGGACTTGCAGATGGGTCGGGGCCAATGCATTCAGCCGCGCCCGCTGCCGATGATCCAGCAACGCCTGGAGCGCCGCCGCCAGGTCCAGCCGTGGTAAATGTTCACGCCGGGTGATGCCATCCAGCCATGGCGCCAGCCACTCGTCCAGATGATCGGCCAGCCAGCCGTCGGACACATCCGGCCAGCCGTCGTCCGGGAACCAGTAGCGCAAGGACAGCACCCGCGCGCGCCAGTCGCGCAATTCATCGCTCCATGGCAGGCTGTCCAGCCCCAGACGACAGATGCCGGTCAACATGGCCCGGCGCACTGATTCCGGGTCGGCGCTCGTCAGGGGGGCGCTGGCAAGGATCAAGGCGCCCAGTCGCCGCTCCTGGCGCGCGATGACCGCCGCCTGCCGCTCGTCCCAGGTTACCTCTGCAACCGTTCGCACCCTTGCGGCGAGGTGCGTTTCCAAGTCAGTTGGAACGACGGGCGCGGCCAGCCAGATCCGGCCCTCGCTGGCGCCAGCATCCAGGTGCGCCACGGCCAGCCAGTCGCAATCCAATAGCGGATCGCCAGCCAGCAGTCGCGCGCCGCGCCCATTGGCGAGCAGATAGCGGTCTGCGCCGCCCTCGCGTCGCCGCGCCACCCGGTCGGGATAAGCCAGCGCCAGCAGTAGACCGACTGTTTCCGGGACCGGCGGCATTCCAGTTCCGGAGCCAACCCGCAGTAGTTGCCGCCAGCGCCGCGCGGCTTGCTCGGCCCGGAAGCAGGCGGCGGGATCGGCCAGCCCGCCCCGCGCGCCATTGTGGCGGAAGGCGTGCAATGCTTCCAGCCGGGCCGTGAAATCGCAACCAAAGGGATGCTCGCCGCGCAACAGGTCGCGTTCTTCCAGCAGAGCGGCGAGGTCGGCGGCCAGCCCGCCCTGGCCAAGCGCTGTGCCGCGCCGCAGCAAATGTGCCAGCCGGGGATGGGTCGGCAACTCGGCCAGTTCCCGCCCGGTTGGCGTAATGCGGCCCTGCGCGTCCAGCGCCTCCAACTCGGTTAGCAACGCGCGGGCCTGCGCCAGCGCACCGGGCGGCGGCGGGTCGAGCCAGGCCAGCGCCAGCGGGTCATTCACGCCCCATTGCGCCAGTTCCAGCGCCAGCGGCGCCAGATCGGCGGCGCGCATTTCCGGGGTACGGTGCGGTCGCAACCGGTTCTGCGTGGCCTCACTCCACAGCCGGTAGCAAACCCCTGGTCCCAGCCGTCCGGCGCGGCCGGCGCGTTGTTCGGCGGCATCGGCGGCAATGCGCACGGTCTCCAGCCGAGTCAGACCGCGACGCGGGTCGAAGCGCGGGACGCGGGTCCAGCCGGCGTCCACCACGATGCTGATCCCTTCGATAGTCAGACTGGTTTCGGCGATGGGCGTGGCGAGCACGATCTTGCGCCGGCCCGCAGGGTCAGGCTGTATGGCGCGTTGCTGGGTGTCGCCCGGCAAATCGCCATACAGCGGAATCAAGGCCAGCCCGGCACAGGCCGGTTCCGCTTCCAGCCGGCGCAGAACCTGGCGGATTTCGCCACCGCCCGGTAAAAAGACCAACAGGTCGCCCGTATGGCGGGGCAGGGCGGCCAGTACGGTGCGCACCACGGTGTTGAGATCAAGGCCGTCAGGATCGCGCGGCAGGTAATGACAAGTCACCGGATGGGCGCGACCTTCGCTGGTGACGAGGGGGGCATCGCCCAGCACCCGGGCGACTGCCGCGCCGTCCAGGGTGGCTGACATCACCAGCAGGCGCAGGTCCTCACGCAGACCGCGCTGACTGTCCAGGCACAATGCCAGAGCCAGATCGGCGTGCAGACTGCGCTCATGGAATTCGTCGAAAATGACCAGCCCCACCCCGTCCAGCGCCGGGTCGCGTTGCAGGCGGCGGGTTAGAATGCCCTCGGTCAGCACTTCGATCCGGGTCTGGCGCGATACTTGATGCTCGAAGCGGATGCGGTAGCCGACGGTTTGGCCGACCGACTCGCCCAGCAGGCTGGCCATGCGCGCCGCTGCCGCCCGCGCTGCCAACCGGCGCGGCTCGAGCAGCAGGATGGTGCGTCCGGCCAGCCACGGCTCGTCGAGCAGCGCCAGTGGAACGCGGGTGGTTTTGCCCGCGCCCGGTGGCGCTTGCAACACCAGGGCGGTGAACTGGCCCAGCGCGGTGCGAATTGCCGGGAGCGCCGCTTCGATGGGCAAAGGAGGGGAGACGATTGCGGGTAGCAAGGTGAACGGGATACCTTTTGATGAACATGGAAAAAGCAGTTAAGCCGTTAAGACGTCAAGGGCGCCATGAAGATTGCAACGAAGAGCTGCTGTTGCAATCTAAAAAGCTGAATTAGTGATTGAATGTTTGTTGTTATTATGGCCGAATCGTGGTTTTTTTGATAATATGTGGGTATGATGATACGATACTGTGTGTCCCCCAGACTTGAGTTGGTCGCCGCCATGTCCAAGCGCATTTTTTTACCCTTATGGTTTTCCACCCTGCTGGGCGCCTGCGCGCTCAACACCGGGCCAATGGCCGCACAAGCGGCTGGCGGCCTGGGGTCCCCGCCCGAAAACGCCGCCGCCCCGGTCGTGGCCAGCCTGAATGCGCCTCAGCCGTCGGATGCTGCTCCGCCAACCGGGAACGCCGAGTCGGCGACCGACGAGATGGAGCCGGACGCGCCCGCCGAAGCGTCGCCGCCAGCAGCGGAAGCTCCTGCCGGGCCGCCGCCCCTGCCGCCCTGCCCAGTCAGCGCCGCCAGCCTCGACAGCCGGATTGCGGGTCAGATTTGCCAGCGGGTGCGAACCGAGCCGCCGCTAACCCGTCTGACCGTGGACGGCCGCGCCCTGCACTCGTTGGAGTCCACCATCCGGTTCTATGTCGAGCGCGAGTACCGGGCCGGCTGGCTTGCGGCCAATGGTAGCCCATCGCCAGCGGCTGAGGAGTTGTTGAAGGTGCTGGCTGAGGCGGATCAGGAAGGGTTGCGAAGCGCCGATTACCGGCTGGCCGAGCTGCACAAGCGGCTCAAGGCGATCCAGCAGCAGGGCGCGGCGGCAGGCGAGAGCGCGCTGGCGGAATTCGATCTGCTGTTTACCGATACCTTCCTCACCTATGGTTCTCACCTGCTGGCCGGTCGGTTGCCGCCCCGCAAGGTAGATCCCGAGTGGGCGATTAAACCCCGTTCCCGTGATCTGGCGGCGGTGTTGCAGGAGGCGCTGGCCAGGGATACGGTCAGTTCATCGTTGCGGGCGCTGCCGCCGCAGACCAAGGGTTATGTCCAGTTGCGTGAGGCGTTGCACAAATACCGGGAAGTGGCGGCGTCGGGCGGCTGGCCGACCGTGGCGGCAGGTCTGGCGCCGGGCGCACAGGGGCCGCGCGTGCGGGATTTGCGCGCTCGCTTGCAGGCCAGCGGCGATTTGGCCGGTGGCGACGCGGCGGGCAAGAACGGTTCGGCAGTGTTCGATAAGTCAGTGGCCGATGCGGTGCGTCGCTTCCAGAAACGGCATGGTCTGGCGGAAACCGGAACTGTGAACGCCGCAACCCAGGCAGCGTTGAACGTACCCGTGAGCACGCGCATCCGCCAGGTTGAATTGAATCTGGAACGCTGGCGCTGGATGCCGGATGGGCTTGGCTCGCGCTACATCCTGGTCAACATTCCCAGCTTCAAGATGAAGGTGTTCGAGGATGACAAGCGGGTCATCGAGTCGAACGTGGTGGTGGGTCGGCAGGAGCGGCAAACCCCGGCGTTCACTGCCAACATGGCCTATCTGGTGCTCAGCCCGAAATGGTATGTGCCGCGCTCCATCGCGGTGAAGGACAAGCTGCCGCAACTCAAGCGCAGCCCTCACGCTCTGGCGCGACAGGGCATCCGGGTCTTCAACAGCGCCGGCCAGGAGATCCGGCCGGGCGCGGTCAACTGGCGGGCGGTCAGCGCCAACAACTTCAACTATCAGTTGCGCCAGGACGCCGGCCCCCGCAACGCGCTGGGCGGTATCAAGTTCATGTTTCCTAACCCTTACAACGTGTACTTGCACGATACCCCCTCGCGCAGTCTGTTCAGCCGCAATCAGCGGACGTTCAGCTCTGGCTGCATTCGTATTTCCAACCCGGTTGAGCTGGCCGAATATCTGCTGAAATTCGATCCCAAATGGACCCGGGAAAAGATCAAGACCGCCTCTACCAGCGGCAAGCAGCGGGTGGTCAATCTGCCAAGCACGGTGCCGGTGTATCTGGTGTACTGGACCGCCTGGGTGGATGAGGAAGGTCTGGTCAATTTCCGTGATGATATTTACCAGCGCGACAAACCGATGGTGCGGGCGCTGTACGAGGGCGGCGTGAGCAGCAAGGGCGCCTAGCTCGTTCGGTGTGGCGTCAACGATCCCCCGGCCCTGGCGGTCGGGGGATTTTTGTTTTGGACGGAGGGAAAACATGCGGGTGGCGGTGGGCGTGCAGTATGACGGGTCCGGGTTCCAGGGCTGGCAGGCGCAGCGACCCGGCGTGCGAACCGTGCAGACCGTGCTGGAACAGGCGCTGGCCCGGGTGGCGGATCAGCCGGTGCGGCTGGTGTGTGCGGGTCGCACCGACGCCGGGGTGCATGGCGTCGGTCAGGTGGCGCATTTCGACACCACGGCAGTGCGGTCGGCGCGAAGCTGGGTGTTGGGCGGCAACGCTCATCTGCCGCTGGATGTCAGCCTGAGTTGGGCACAGGACGTGCCGGATGATTTTCACGCCCGCTTTTCGGCGCTGGCCCGCCGCTATCGTTATCTGATTCTCAACCAGTCTTACCGTTCGGCGCTGTGGCGGGGGCGGGCGGCCTGGCATTACCGGCTACTCGACGCGGAACGGATGCACGCGGCGGGGCAGGCGCTGGTCGGCGAGCACGATTTCAGTTCCTTCCGCGCCGCCGAGTGCCAGGCCCGGCATCCGATCCGGGAAATCCGTGAACTGGCGGTGCGGCGGCGGGGTGACGGAGTCGTGCTGGAGGTGGAGGCGAATGCGTTTCTGCATCACATGGTGCGCAATATCGCCGGGGTGCTGATGGCGATTGGGGCCGGCGACCGGCCGGTGGAATGGGCGCGGGCGGTGCTGGAGCAGTGCGACCGGACCCAGGCGGGCGTCACTGCGCCGGCGGAGGGGCTGTATTTGCTGGCGGTGCGCTACCCGGAGCGGTTTGGGTTGCCGGCGATGGTGGGAACTGTGCCGGAGTTTGGGGGTTGAGCGCGCGCCGCTGAGGAGCGAATTTTCAAGCAGAAGATGCCGGGGCGGGATTTTACTCCCGCCCCCTTCGCTTACATATTCCGCCGATACTGCCCCCCCACATCAAACAACGCCGTCGTAATCTGCCCCAGCGAGCAGTAGCGCACCGCA
>CALMNY010000236.1 GCA_937872125.1 uncultured Candidatus Competibacteraceae bacterium
AAAATGAAATCGGTCGAACCTTCCGGCAAAAAATCCAGATGCGACTGGGTGCCGTTCAGCCAGCCCTTGCCATAAATGCCACCGGAGCCGATGGCGATTTTGGACTGAATGATGTGGTAGCCCGTCCCCAGCGGGTCGCTTTCCGGGTCCAGGAAGGTCAATACCCGCTGGCGCTGGTAGTCGTGCATGACATAAATCCAGAACAGCGGAATCACTGCGGCCAGTACGCCGGCCAGTCCCAGCAGCAGCCACCAACTCAGGCCAGCCAGAAACAGAGAAAACGCGCCGGCGCAACCCACCACCAGCGCCGTGCCCAGATCGGGCTGCTCGGCGATCAGGATGAACGGAATGGCGGTGATCAGCGCCCCGCCCAGCAGGTGACTCCAGCGCGGCGGCAACGGCTTGTCGGCGAAGAACCAGGCCATCATCATCGGTACGGCGAGTTTCATGATCTCCGAGGGCTGAAACCGCACCACGCCCAGATTCAGCCAGCGTTGCGCGCCCTTGGAGATGTCGCCAACCACCGCGACCGCCAACAGCAACAAGATGCCGACCAGATAAATCCACGGCGACCAGAACCGGAAGTAGCGCGGCGGCAGTTGCGCCAGCGTCAGCATGATGGCGAACCCCAAGCCCAGCCGGATGGCCTGGCCGATCACCAGATCAGGATTACGCTGGCCCGCGCTGTAGAGCATCATCAGCCCCAGACCCGACACCGCCAGCAACCCCAGCAGCAACAGCGGATCGAGATAGAGCAGCTTGAGAAATTTGCCGTTGGCCTCCCCGACGCGGTCGTCCGTCAGCAGCAGCGATCCAAGCCGGGCCGATGCAGGTGCTTGATTACTCGCCACGCGGCTGGCCATCCTCAACAGCTTTGATCCCGGCGATAATGGAATCGTCATATTTGTTCAACAGCCAGGCATCCATCACCTTGCGGGCCAGCGGCGCAGCGGTGGAACTGCCGCCGCCGCCGTGCTCGGCGATCACCGCCACCGCGATGCGGGGGTCCTCGACCGGAGCGAAGGCGACGAACAGGGCGTGATCGAGCAGGTGCTTGGCCAGACGCCTGGCGTTGTAGCTCTGATTCTGGCGCAGGGTGAACACCTGGGCCGTGCCGGTCTTGCCCGCGATCCGGTATTTGGCGCCCGCCCCGATCTTGTGGGCGGTGCCGCCCTCGACTACGTGAATCATGCCGGTGATCACCGCATCCCAGAACCGGGGATTTTTGACGGTGACCGGCGGCAACGGGCGCGGCGGCTCCAGCGTCTTGACCCGGGTGCCGGGATCCTCGGTCGCGTGCAGCACTCGTGGCTTGAAACTCCGGCCCTGCTGGGAAATGACGGCGGTGGAGTGCGCCAGTTGCAGCGGCGTGGCCAGAAAATAACCCTGGCCGATGCCGGCGCTGAGGCTGTCGCCGCCGAACCACGGCTGTTTTTGCACCTTGCGCTTCCACTCGTCGGACGGCAGCAGTGCGCCTTTCTCGCCGGGCAAATCCACGCCCGTCGGTCGCCCCATGCTGAACCGGTCCAGGAATTCATGCGTGCGATTGATGCCCAGATTCAACGCCAAACTGTAGAAATACACGTCGCAGGACTGGGCGAGGGCGCGGTCCATGCTCACGCTGCCGTGGCCGCCGCGCTTCCAGTCGCGGAACCGGTGGCTCGAACCCGGCAGCCGGTAGAATCCGGGGCAGAACACGCCGCTGTGGCGGTTGACCACGCCATATTCCAGCCCGGCCAGCGCCATCAGCGGCTTGATGGTGGAGCCAGGTGGGTAAATTCCGCGCAGGGCGCGGTTGAGCAACGGCTTGTCCTTGGAAGTGTTCAGCGCCCGATAGGAAGCGAAATCAATGCCATTGACGAAGGGATTGGGGTCATAGATCGGCTGGCTGGCCAGGGCCAGGATTTCGCCGTTGCGGGGATCGAGGGCGACAATGGCGCCGTTGTGGCCTTCCAGCACCTTCTCCGCGACCGCCTGCAAGCGGATGTCAATCGAGAGATAGAGATGCTGGCCGGGGGTCGGTGGGGTGCGGCTGAGCACCCGCAGGGGTCGGCCATCGGCGTTGGTCTCGACCTCCCGCCAGCCGGTGCGCCCGCGCAGCACGTCCTCGTAGGAGCGTTCCACCCCGGTTTTGCCGATGTGGGTGCTGCCGCTGTACTGGCCGGGATCGAGCCTGGTCATCTCGGTCTCGTCAATGCGACCCACGTACCCGATCGCGTGAACGCCCAGCGACCCCAGCGGATAGCGGCGGGTCAGGTCCGCCTTGATGTCCACGCCGGGCAACTGGTACAGGTCAATCGCCAGCCGGGCGATCTCTTCATCAGTCAACCGGAACCGCAGCGGCACGGCGGTATAGGGCGGCGCACGCCGGGCCAGCTTGTGATAGCGTTCGATGTCGGCGTCGGTCAGTTCGATCCGCTGGCGCAATTCGGCCAGGGTAGCCTCCAGATCCTTGACCTGTTCGCGGGTGAGCTCCAGGTGATAGGAGGCGAGATTGTCGGCCAGTAGCACGCCGTTGCGGTCGAAGATAAACCCCCGGGTCGGCGGCAGCGGTTGCAGGCGAATCCGGTTGCCATCGGCCAGCAGGGTAAACCGCTCATGGTTGAGCACCTGCAAATACACCAGCCGGCCCGCAACCGCCAGCAAGCCCAGAAACACCGCGAACAGCGCGAACAGGGCGCGGCGAAAGAACAACTCGCTTTCCGTGGCATTATCTTTTTGCCGGGCCAGCAATTCGTCGGTGGGCGGCTTGGCGAACGGACGCCAGAGGTTCATGGGCGGCGGCCAGAGGAATCAGGTGACTTGGAAATGCCGGCGCACATCGCGCAGGATCACGAACAACAGGGGCCAGGCAATCATACCGCCCACCGCCGGGGCCAGATACCACCCGTCGCGCGGTGGGTAACCGATCACGCCGCTGATCCAGAACACCAGGAACTGCTTGATCAGCAAAAACACCAGCACGCTGAACGTCTGCCGCCAGGGCGAAAAGACCCGGATGCGCCGATGAGTCTGCACGGTCAGATAGGCCAGGGCTGCGAACGCCAGCGCATGTTGGCCCAGCAGCGCGCCGCGTCCCACGTCCACCACCAGCCCCACCAGCCAGCTCGTGCCGATCCCGATCCGGTACGGCAGCACCATACACCAGTAAATCAACACCATGGCCACCCAGTCCGGGCGAAAGCGGTCCAGTTCGCCGGGCAACGGGATGCTGGCCGCCACGAACGCCAGCAGAAAACTGGCGGCGATGACCCAGCCGCCCGTGGGACGCACCGTATTCATGGCCGCTTCGGCGCAGCGACACCGCCCGGCAACGCCGGGGCGTCCGGCGCCGGGGCGTCCGGCACGTTCTCCAGCAGCAACACTTCCCGAATGCGGTCCAGTTGCGCGACCGGTTTGGCGACGATGTGGGCAAAGGGGCTGCCGGGATCGAATTCCACCTTGGTCACCGTTCCGACCGGATAACCGCGCGGAAACCGTCCCCCCATCCCGGAGGTCACCAGCACATCGCCGACTTTCACATCTTCGTTGTTGGGAATATGCGGCAGTTCCAGTTCCTGGAAGTGGCCAGTGCCCAGCGCCAGCGTGCGCGCCCCGGTGCGGTTGATCTGGATCGGCAAGGCATGGTTGGGGTCGGTAATCAGGATGGCCGTGGCGGTAAAGGGGTCGGCCCGGATGATCTGACCAATCACGCCCTGCTGATCGAGCGCCGGCTGACCGACATAGACGCCATGCTGGCGGCCCCGGTTGAGCAGGATGTGATGCCGGTACGGATCGAAATCCACCGTCAGCAGTTCGGCGATCAGCACCCGCTCCGGCGTGTTGACCGCCGATTCCAGCAGCGAACGCAGCCGGCGGTTTTCCGCTTCCAGGGTGGTCAGCTTTTGCAACTGCACGTTGAGAAACACCTGCTTTTCGCGCAGCCGGGTGTTTTCTTGCAGCAAGGCGGCGCGACCGGCGAGGTTCTCACTCAGCCAGTTCTGGAGGTCCGAGGGCAACCGCGCCAGGTAATGCACCGGATAAATCGCGGTCGCCAACACATCGCGCGCCCCATCCAGCGCATGATAGCGATGGTCCACCGTCATCATGGCGATGGACAACGCGACCCACAGTCCAAGCTGGAGGGTGGCGTGAGGGTTAACCGTGAACAAATCGTGGATGCGCCGGCTCGGTTTAAGGGCGGCCACCGCTTATTCGATGGCGAAGGCGTCTATCGCGCGCTCGTCCTTGGCGATCAGCTCCAGCACCCGCCCGCCGCCGCGCGCCACGCAGGTCAGTGGGTCCTCGGCGATGACCACGCTCAGACCAGTTTCCTCCATGATCAGCTTGTCAATATCGCGCATCAGTGCGCCGCCGCCCGTAAGAACGATGCCGCGCTCGGCCACGTCGGCGGCCAACTCCGGCGGAGTGGCCTCCAGCGCCATCTTCACCGCGCTGACGATGCCGGATAGCGGTTCCTGCAAGGCTTCCAGAATTTCGTTGCTGTTCAGAGTGAAGCTGCGCGGCACGCCCTCGGCCAGATTGCGGCCCTTGATCTCGATCTCGCGCACCTCGTCGGTCGGATAGGCGCTGCCGATTTCATGCTTGATGCGCTCGGCGGTCGGTTCGCCGATCAACACGCCAAAGTTGCGGCGCACGTAGTTGATGATCGCCTCGTCGAAGCGGTCGCCGCCGATGCGCACCG
>CALMNY010000237.1 GCA_937872125.1 uncultured Candidatus Competibacteraceae bacterium
TCGCGAGCAAGCTCGCTCCTACAATCAACAAGTTAGTTTTTAGACAGCTTCTTAGCCCGTCCTTTTTATACAGTATTGATGTCTTAAATAAGTGTGCTAAAATTCCCCCATCATCATGGGAAGCGAGCGGCGTCGCGCCGCGAAGGGGGAACGATGAACGAGCGGGTTAAACGGCAGGGTTGTGTCCTGCAAGCCACCGCGATCAGCGGGCGGTTGCAGGGGTTGCTGGGCGAGATCACCATCGCTCAGACTTACCAGAACGCCGAATCGGTCAACATCGAGGCGGTGTTCACCTTTCCGGTGCCGGTCGAGGCGGTGCTGCTGGGGGTGGACATCCGCATTGATGACCGGGCGTTGCAGGGCCGGGTGCTGCCCAAGCGCCAGGCCGAGGATGCCTACGAGGAGGCGGTCAGTGGCGGCGACAGCGCGATCCTGCTTCAGGAAGCCGGGCGGGGTTTGTACACCATCAACGTCGGCAACCTGCTGCCGGGGCAAACTGCCAAACTGACCTATCGCTACGCGCTGCTGTCGGTCTGGAACGGCGACATGCTGCGCCTGCAACTGCCCACCACCATCGCCCCCCGCTACGGTGATCCTGGTCGGGCGGGCTTGCAACCGCATCAGATTCCGCCAGTGGATTTGGCGGCGGAGAACCGCTTCAGCCTGGAACTGGAACTGGGCGGATCATTGCGCCAGGCCACGGTGGAATCGCCTTCCCACCGCATCAGCGTCGAGGTTGGCGCCGACGTTTTACGGGTGCGGCTGGCTGGTGAGCGGGGCTTGATGGACCGGGATTTCATTCTCAACATCCGGGGTTCCGCCGAGGCGCGGGCGGCATTTGGCTTGTGCGCGCCGGACCGGGACGGCTGGGTCGCCCTGGCCAGCTTTCAGCCGGAGTTGTCAAGCCATGCCGACGCCGGCGGGCGGGATTGCGTGCTGATCGCCGACTGTTCCGGCTCGATGGCCGGCGACTCCATCGCCCAGACCCGCGAGGCGCTGCTGGCGATTTTCGACCGGCTGCAAGCGGCGGATCGCTTTAATCTCATCGCCTTTGGCAGCCAGCCGCGCGCCTTTTTCAGTGGGTTGCATCCCGCCGATGATCGGAGTTTGGCGCAGGCCCGTGTGCTGGCCGCCAGGCTGGACGCCGACCTGGGCGGCACCGAGATTGGCGCGGCGCTGCAACTGGCCTACCAGCAACGCCAGGGTCAGCCGCTGGACATTCTGCTGATGACCGATGGCGAAGCGTGGAATGTCGAAGAACTCGTTGGGGAAGCCCAGCGTTCCGGTTGCCGCGTCTTCACCGTGGGCGTGGGCGCGGCGGTGGCCGAGGGGCTGGTGCGTGGCTTGGCCGAAGCAACCGGCGGCGCCTGTGAGTTCGTCCATCCCAACGAAGACATGGCGGCGCGCATCGTCCGTCATTTCGAGCGGATTCGCGCCCCGCGCGCCGAGGCGGCGATGACCTGGCCGGTCGAGCCGACCCGGCGTCTGCCGGAGCAGATCGAGCGGGTGTTCAGCGGCGACACTCTGCACTTGCTGGCCTGGTTGCCGACCAAACCCGAAGGGCCGGCGACGCTGAATCTGACGCTGAGCGACGGGCGATGCTTGCCACAGATTGTGACGCTGGAACCGTGGCCAGTGGCGGAAACCGCCGATACATTGCCCCGGCTGGCGGCGGCCCGGCGCATCGCCCGGTTGTCCGCCGAAGACGCTACGGCGCTGGCAGTCGAGTATCAACTGGTCACGCCGCACACCCATTTCCTGATGGTGGACGTGCGCGCCGAGAGCGAAAAGGCCAAGGATTTGCCGGAATTGCGCACCGTGCCGCACATGCTGGCGGCGGGCTGGGGCGGCGTGGGGAGTGTGATGGCGGCTCCTTGTATGGCCTCGATGGAAGCAGGTCCCGACGAGTATCTGGATATACCGGCATTTTCGCGACGCGGGCTGTTACCACCCCCGCCTGCCCCGATGGCTGAACCGGCGCCCATCACCAGACTAAACTCCCAGGTGTCTGGCAGGGACAAGGCGATATTTGACCCATCACAATATCCAACCGGCTCGCCCTTGATGTTTGTCGGCTGGCTTCAAGCAAACGCCGCGCGACTGGTTGACCCAAAGCAGCCGTTACCGACGTTGGATGAACTGGCCGATGCCCTGCCGGATGATCTGCTGGCGCGGTTGCGGGAACTGATCGCCCAAGGCGAAGCTGAGGACGCCGTCGTGGTGGCGCTGCTTCACGCCTTCCTCCGGAATAAGCGCGAGTATTGGTTGCCGCGCAACGCCAGCCGTAACATCCGTTCCCGGTTCCAGAAGCAGGTTTCGGCCACGCTGGCGGCGGCGGTCGAACCGCTGGTCAAGACCTGGTGCGCCACGGGATGAGGGCCATGAGCGAAACGCCTGAACCCACCTTCGGGATTGACGAACTGTGCAGTCTGACCGGCGTCGCCCGGCGCACCGTGCGGTTCTACACCCAGAAAGGGTTGCTGGACCCACCGGAGGGCGAGCGGCGCGGCGCGTACTACACCCGCCGCCATCTGGAGCAACTGCTGCTGATCCGTAAATGGCAGGCGGCCGGCGTCTCCCTGGAGCGCATCGGTCGCCTGCTGCGGGGCGAGGAAATCGAACTGCCACCCGCGCCGGAACCGGGAGCCATCGAGGTTTGGAGCCGGGTGACACTGCGACCGGGATTGGAACTGCATCTGGAACCCGGCCGGCTGGGATTAACGCCGGAGCAGGCGCGGGAATTGATCCAGCGTCTGATGGCGGCGAGCGAACCGCGATAGCGCCTGGAGGGGTTCAGAAGGTAGGGGCTTGGCACTGCTTCATTCGGAGGAGGAGCGCGGTGCTGGCAGTCGCCACACTGCGACGATTAGGGCATTGCCTCAATACGGACGTGGCTGAGGCCGCCCAAGGCCAGGTGGCGGGCGGCGGCGCGGGAAAGATCAATAACCCGCCCACCATGATAGGGTCCCCGGTCGTTGATCTTCACCAGGACCACCTTGCCATTCTTGAGATTGGTCACTCTGGCGCGGGTTCCAAGCGGCAAACTCCGATGGGCGGCGGTAAGAGCGTGCTGGTTGAAACGCTCGCCGCTCGCGGTTTTTTTGCCGTGAAAGCCTGGCCCGTACCAGGATGCTTTACCCGTCTGCACCCCATACGCTTCTGCTGCGAAGGGAGCAGCGGCGAGCGCGAGGGCGGCCGGCAACACAATGGATGAAACCATCCCGATAAATCGCCGAGATCGGCACGCTAGGACATGGCGTTGATTGCGTTCGTTCACGAGAGAACCTCTTCGGTTGGGTCGCAGAGACCCCCAATCCTCGGTGCATTAAAGATGGGGATCATCCCGAACTGGAGAAACGTCATGAGGGGAGCGTACCCGCCTTCCCCGAGGCATGTCTACCCTTGCGCTGAAGAATTTGGAAAAAATTTTAATAAGTTATTGATATATAAATATAAAAAATTTTAATCCCTTGTTTTGTTAAAGCTATGATAATTATCATAAAAAAAATACCAGGCTTTTTTATTCAAAAAATCACTGATTTATTATTATATTTTTTATAAAAATCAATATATTATGAATTAAAAGCTAAAGGTCGAGGTTGAGGTGCGAGTCGTTGAACACTGGACTGGCCCGGTTGTGTCACCGGCAGTTCTTCGCGTTGACCTCACTCGATCAGGGACTCCGCGGACTCCTGG
>CALMNY010000238.1 GCA_937872125.1 uncultured Candidatus Competibacteraceae bacterium
TACACCGCGCAACTGCTGGATTTCGCCGCGCCGTGCGCCAATTCGCTGGACGCAGTGAGCGACCGCGATTTCGCCATTGAATTCACCGCCGCCGCTGCGATGCTGATGACCCATTTGTCGCGGGTGGCGGAGGAACTGGTGCTGTGGTCCTCGGCCCAGTTCGATTTTGTGGATTTGCCGGACCGGTTTTGCACCGGCTCCTCGATCATGCCGCAGAAGAAAAATCCTGACGTACCGGAACTGGTGCGCGGCAAAGTCGGGCGGGTCAACGGTCATTTGATCGCGCTGCTGACGCTGATGAAGAGCCAGCCGCTGGCCTACAACAAGGACAATCAGGAGGACAAGGAGCCGCTGTTCGATACGGTGGACACGGTGCAGGGCTGTTTGCGCGCCTTCGCTGACCTGATTCCGGCCCTGCACCCCAAGCGCGGCAACATGCTCCAGGCCGCCCGGCGCGGCTTCGCCACTGCGACCGATCTGGCCGATTATCTGGTGCGCAAGGGCGTGCCGTTCCGCGATGCCCATGAAATCGTCGGCAAGGCGGTGCGGCGGGGGGTGGAGACCGGCCGGGATTTGGCAGACATGACGTTGGAAGAATTGCAGGAATTTTCGCCACTCATCGAGTTTGACGTATTCGAAGTGTTGTCGCTGCAAGGTTCGGTAGCGGCCCGCAAGGTGGTGGGCGGTACGGCGCCGGATCGGGTGCGTGAGGCGGCGGCGGCGGCGCAGGCGTGGCTGGCCGAATTGTCCTGAAGGCGGATGCCCTTGTTCGATCTTCTTGGATATGCCGGGCCGGGCCTGGCGGCGGTCCTGCTGGCCATGGCCGCGCTGAACGATAATGCGGAAAATGCGGCAGTGAGCCATGCGGCCAACGGGCTGCCCGCAATTACAAAGGCCATGGACTCAACCATGATGGTCCTGCTGAGAAAATCCACCCAACGCACTGGCTCGCCTGATCTGTTGCGGGCGTGCTGGACTCCCGAACAACTGCGCGGTTCGGCGAGCGATAAAAGCATCCAAAAACAGGCGCCCGATCCTTCCCCGCCCGAGCGAATTACTTACCGAAAGCAAGCGATATTGCCGGAAAAATTAAGCGGTTCGATCCGTTACGTCAAACCGCGCAACTCGGAAAAACTGGTGGCGCTGACCTTCGATCTTTGCGAGCAGGCTAATGAGAGAAGTGGTTACGACGCTGATTTGGTTAATTATCTGCGCGACCATAAGGTGAAAGCCACCTTTTTTGCCGGCGGCAAGTGGATGCGGTCACATGCTGAGAAAACCATGCAACTCATGGCTGATCCGCTGTTTGAAATCGCTAATCACGCCTGGACTCATGGTAATCTGCGAGTGCTGAACGGGCGTGAGATGGAAGAGCAAATTACATGGACGCAAGCGGAATACGAGCTGTTGCGTGAGAAACTGCTGAAATCGAAGTGTGCGGCTAAGCTCGGCGACCAAGCAGCGGTGGCTATTCCGCCCTCACTAACCGAGTTTCGTTTCCCTTATGGCGCGTGCAATGGGCAATCTCTCACCGCAGTGAATCAGATGGGACTTGCGGCCATTCAATGGAATATCGTCACTGGCGACCCGGACAGGGGGCAAACCGCAGAGAATATCGCGCGCACCATCCTGAATCAGGTTCAACCCGGTTCCATCGTGATTGCTCATGCTAACGGTCGAGGCTGGCATACCGCCGAGGCGCTGCCGTTGGTTGTTTCCAAGTTGCGCACGCGCGGGTATCGTTTTGTCAAGATCAGCGAATTACTGGCGCGGGGGGAGGTGGTTGCCACTGATTCCTGTTACGAACTCAAGCCCGGCGATAATCTTCGATATGATCGCCAGTTTGGAACGGGCGCCAAATGATGAATGAAAGACCTTTTGGCGATGAATATGTTCTATCCGGGTGCCGCCTTGTTCGCCTGCGGGTGGAAGATGCAAAGGCAGTCGCCGGCAAGCTGGCGACTATAAACCCCTGGCTTGTCTTGGGCTATTCCGCTGCTCAACTGGAAAAGTATCTGTCAGCCGATGATCCATCCCTGCATCGCTACACGGTCATGGTTGATGAGATGATCGCCGGGGTGGTCGCGGTGCGTTATCCCTGGCTAAGAGGTTCCTATCTGGAGTTGATTGGTCTTTTTCCAGATCAACAGGGGAAGGGCTTGGGCGC
>CALMNY010000239.1 GCA_937872125.1 uncultured Candidatus Competibacteraceae bacterium
CAGCAAACCTACTGGTGGGCCTATCTGCATCCCGCCGCGGTGCGCTTCTTCGAGCGGCAATGGCTGGTCAATCTGATCCTGTGGGGTAACTTCGCCCGGCTGCGCGATCTGGCCCTGGACGAAATCGGCCCTTCCATTACGGGCAACGTATTGCAAGTCGCGTGTGTTTACGGGAACTTCACCGAGCGATTGATTGAGCGACTGGCGCTGACCGGGCGGCTGGACGTGGTGGATGTCGCCGAGGTTCAGTTGGCGAATCTGAAAGCCAAGCTCAAGGATCCATCCCGCGTTGGCGTTTACCATCAGGATTCCACCGATTTACGGTTTGCGGACGCCAGCTATGATTGCGTCGTCCTGTTTTTCCTGCTGCACGAACAGCCGGAAAACGTGCGCGCGCAAACCGTGGCCCAGGCGCTGCGCGTGGTCAAGCCCGGCGGCAAGGTGATTTTCGTAGACTATCATCGCCCGAGCTGGCTCAATCCGTTCCGCTACGTGATGACGGCCATTCTCAAAACCCTGGAACCCTTCGCCATGGACCTGTGGCGTCAGGAAATCACGGACTGGCTGCCCGACCGGGGACGCGCGCTGAACGTTGTAAAAGAAACCTTTTTCGGGGGGCTGTATCAGAAAGTGGTCGTGACCCGGCCTTGAGGAATGGGCGGCATTGAGAATTCACAACTCCACGGGGTCAAAGTTGATGGATAATGCTGCTACACGCCACTCAACGGAGGTTAACCGCCATGAACATCACCCCGAACGTCGGCTCGACCGACAAGATTGTCCGCATCGCAGTCGGCGCTCTCCTGATTCTGCTGGCGCTGTTCGGAACTATCGGCTGGTGGGGCTGGATCGGCGTGGTGCCGCTCGCCAGCGGTCTGATGAACTGGTGCCCGGCCTACAACCTGTTCGGTATCAACACCTGCCCGACCAGCAAGTCCCCCGGCGCCTAGCCGTTCCTGCTTGAGGTTCCATCCCGACCGGCCGCCCTGAGCGGCCGGTTTTTTCTTGGGCGATCCGTCCTGATCTCATCTCGCAGTAGAGTATTCCGCGTACCGGCGCGTGGTCAGCGTGGGAGTTCCAGCACCGCCTCCAGCCCGCCTTCGGGATGATTGCGCAAGGTTAATTCGCCGCCATGGGCGCGAGCGATGGTGCGGGCAATGCTCAATCCCAGCCCGGAACCCCCGGTGTCGCGGCTGCGCGAACCTTCCAGCCGATAGAACGGTTCAAACACTTTCTCCAATTCAGTCGTGGGGATGCCCGGGCCATGATCGCGCAGAGTGAGCGTCAACCGCCCTGGTCCGTCCGCGATCGTGATTTCAACCCACTGGCCGTATTTCAGGGCGTTATCCACCAGATTAGTCAGGCACCGCTTCAACGCCAATGGCCGAAACCGCACCGGCTGGCGGGCTGAACCCACAATGCGCACCTCATGGCCGGCATCCTCGGCATCTTCCTGCAACGACTCCAGCAGGGCGTTCAAATCCAGCGTCGCGATGGGTTCGCTGTCCCCGCCGCCGCGCAGGAAATCCAGCGCCGCCTGCGCCATCCGTTGCATGTCGTCGAGATCCGCCTGAAATTTCTCGCGTAAGGGCGAATCGTCCAGCAGTTCGGTGCGCAACCGCAACCGGGTGATCGGCGTCTTGAGGTCATGCGAGACCGCCGCGAGGATGCGGTCGCGATCCTCGATGTAGCGGATCAGCCGCTCCTGCATGGTGTTGAACGCCTGGGCGGCCCGGCGCACTTCCAAGGGTCCGGTTTCAGGCAGCGGCGGTCGGCGGATGTCGCGGCCCAGCTCACCGGCGGCGTCGGCCAGCACCGCGAGCGGCCGGGTCAGCGCCCGCACCGCCAGCGCCACCAGCACCGCAACCGATACCAGCAACACCAGCAACATCAGCAACAACCGCACCGGCCAAGCGATCACGTCTTCCGGCAGCACTTGCTGGAAGGTGACCGTCGCGCCATCCCGCAAGCGCACTTGCACCACAAAATTGCGCAATCCCAGCATCATGGCGTGCCGGCGCCAGCGCGGCGGTTGCCCGTTCCATTCTCGTGGTGGTAACGGGGGTGGGGTCGGGTCGAGCCAGCGCGGCCGTTCCGCCGGCGGCGGTGGGGGCGGCAAATCGTCGTTGATTTCCAATTGGAACGGACGATCCGGCCCCAACTGGCGTTGCAACAGGGCGCGGAACAGAGTGGTGTGATAACGCTCGTCGGGCGCTGTTTCGGTTTGCCAGGGCGCATCGAGGCTCAGACGGGTGGGCGGCAAATCCAGCGCCGTCACCAGGCGCTGACGCTCGCCGGGGTCCAGATCATCGAGCAGGTTGACGATAGCGGCGATGCGCTGTGCGACATGGCCGCCGATGGCGTGATAGAGCGCCTGGTCGCGGTCTTGCAGCAGAATGGCGGCGCTCAGCAACTGGGCCAGCACCAACCCGCCGGTCAGGAACAGTAACAACCGGCCGAACAGGGATTGCGGCAACCCACGCATCAGAATTCCCGGTTGACCTGGGCCGCCAGCAGATAGCCCTCGTTGCGAACGGTCTTGATCAGGACGGCGTCGCGGGGGTCATCGCGCAAGCGCCGCCGCAGCCGGCTGACCTGGACGTCAATGCTGCGATCAAAGGGCGCCGCCTCGCGGCCCTGGGTTAAATCCAGCAACTGATCCCGGTTCAGCACCCGTTGCGGATGATCCAGAAACACCCGCAACAGCCGGTAATCGCTGGCCCCCAGCGCCACCAGCACGCCGTCCGGCGCGATGAGCTGGCGGGCGTCCACATCCAGGGTCCAGCCGGCGAAGTGAAAGCGCCGCGTCTCGCCCGGTTCAGCGGGGGCGCTGCGGGCGCGACGCAGAATGCTCTTGATCCGCGCCAGCAACTCGCGCGGATTGAATGGCTTGGGCAGATAATCATCCGCTCCCATTTCCAGGCCGACGATGCGGTCGGTGTCATCGCCGCGCGCCGTCAGCATGATGATCGGTATGGGCGAACGGGCGCGCAGGGTGCGGCACAACACCAGGCCGTCGTCACCGGGCAACATCAGGTCCAGAATCACCAGATCCACCGGCTCCCGCTCCAGCGCCGCCCACAAGCCGCGACCGTCGGCCACGCCGCTGACCCGAAAGCCATTGCGGCCCAAATAGTCAGCCAGCAGTTCACGCAGGCCGGGATCGTCGTCCACGATGAGAAGATGGTCAGTCATAAGGGCCGGGTTTGGGCGTTGGAAAGCAGAATTTTAGAGAGTTAACAGGCCATGGGAGTGCTGTGATACAAATCGTTACAAAATTCTCCTCCCGGCAAAATCCCGGTTACAAGGTTGGGGTCTAATACTCGCGTGTTCGATGCAACCCAGGAGTTCAATGATGAAAACACTGCGTAAGAATCTGTTAGCCGCCGCGGTTGTCGCCGGTGTAGGTCTGTCCACTATTGCCCTGGCGGGTCCGTGGGGTGGACATGGCCCGATGGGCGGCGGCGGCATGGGCGATTGTCCGATGATGGGTGGATACGGTCCCGGCATGGGACGCGGTCCCATGGGTGACGGTCCCGGCTACCGGATGGAGAGGATGCGGCAGTTCCACGCCGAGCGCATGGAATTGCTGGAAGCGCGGCTCAAGCTGAAGCCCGATCAGCAGAATGCCTGGAAAGGCTTCCTCGCCGCCCAGGATGTGCATCACGCCGAAAAAATGAAGATGCGTCAGGAGCGGCGTGACCGGGATGCCACCGCCATGGCCCATTTCGAGGAACAAACGCAGGCCATGGAACAGAATCTGGCCAGCATGAAGGCCCTGACCAAAGCCGCTGGCGATCTGTACGCCACGCTGGACCCGGAGCAGAAGCAGGTGATGGACAAGTTCTTCACGGACCGGCCCATGCGCCGGATGATGCGCGGTGCGGACGCCCCGCCAGCCCCGCCAGCCCCGCCAGCCCAATAACAGCCAGTCAGTTTCCCGTCCAGCGAGGGGTGGCGCTTCTTTAAGCGCCACCCTTGTTTTTTTGCGGAATCGCGCCGTTTTCCTTACTCTTTTCTGCCGGTTCAGCCTCCGGCTGTTAGAATAAATCCGTAAATTTGTTGCGTTAATCCAACTGGCGGCACTACAAAGAAGGTAAGGGCGATGCTGGAAGAACAGATTCGGAAACTCATCGAATTGCGCCACGATGCGCCTTACGCGATTCTGGGGCCTCATTACGTTGAAGCGGAGCGGGCGCTGGTCATTCGCGCCTTCCTGCCATGGGCTGAGCGGGCTTATGTATTGCCGGCGGCGGGCGCTGGCCAACGCGAAATGCAACGCTTCCATCCGGACGGCCTGTTCGTCGCCCGCTTTCCCGGAATCAGAGAACTGACCTACCGGCTCGTCGCCGTCGCGGCGGGCGGCCAGCCGGTCACCTTCCACGACCCCTACGCCATTCATGACCCCTCCTTCAAAAGCGCCGACGGGCAGGCGCTCCAGCGGGGGACGCTGGAAAACCTGTCCGCCAGGCTGGGCGCGCACCTGCGGGCTAGGGAAGGCGTCA
>CALMNY010000240.1 GCA_937872125.1 uncultured Candidatus Competibacteraceae bacterium
TCCACGTAGCCCCGTTCGGCGGCCCGCCGGCGGGTGTCCTCCATGTACGCCTTGACGCCCGGATAGCGGGCGAAATAGCGATCCACGTAATCCTTGGCCGCGCCGCGTTCGATGCCCAGTTGTTGCGCCAGCCCGAACGCCGACATGCCGTAGATCAGCCCGAAATTGATCGCCTTGGCGCTGCGCCGCTGTTCGGCGCTCACCTGTTCCAGCGCCACGCCGAACACTTCGGCGGCGGTGGCGCGGTGTACGTCGTCGCCAGCGGCGAAGGCCCGCAGCAGGCCCTCGTCGCCGGACAGATGAGCCATGATCCGCAGTTCGATCTGCGAATAGTCCGCCGCCAGCATCACCCAGCCCGGCTCCGGCACGAACGCCTGACGAATCCGCCGCCCTTCGGGAGTCCGAATCGGGATGTTCTGCAAGTTGGGATCGGAAGACGACAGCCGGCCGGTGCTGGCCACCGCCTGATGATAGGAGGTATGGACCCGCCCCGTGCGGGGATGAATCTGCTCCGGCAACCGGTCGGTGTAGGTGGATTTCAACTTGCTCAGCGTGCGGTGTTCCAAAATGACCCTGGGCAGCGGATAGGTCAGCGCCAGTTCCTGCAACACATCCTCGGCGGTGGAAGACTGGCCGGTGGCGGTCTTCTTGCCCGCCGGCAGCCCCAGCCGCTCGAACAGAATCGCCTGCAACTGCTTGGGCGAACCCAGATTGAACTTCTCCCCGGCCAGGTCGTAGGCCTGCTGTTCCAGTTCCCACAACCGCTGGGCCAGTTCGCCGCTATGCTGGCGCAGCGCCGCCGCGTCCACCCGCACGCCAGCCCGCTCCATCCGCGCCAATACGTCAATCAGTGGAATTTCCAACTCTTCATACAACCGCCGCAGGCCGGGCTCCCGTTCCAGGGGCGGCCACAGACAATGATGCAGGCGCAGGGTCACGTCGGCATCCTCGGCGGCGTAGGGGCCGGCCTGTTCCAGCGCCACCTGATTGAACGTCAACTGTTTCGCGCCCTTCCCCGCCACGTCCTCGAAACGAATGGTGCGCAGCTTCAGATGCCGTTCCGCCAGCGAATCCATGTCGTGCCGGGCGGTGGAATCCAGCACGTAGGATTCCAGCAGGGTGTCGTGGCGGATGCCGCGCAGCGCGACGCCATGATTGGCGAGCACGTGCAGGTCGTACTTGAGATGCTGGCCCACTTTCGGCCGGTCAGCAGACTCCAGCAGTGGGCGCAACTGTTCCAGAACGTGCTCCCGGTTCAATTGGTCCGGCGCGCCGGGATAATCGTGCGCCAGGGGCACGTAAGCCGCCTCGCGCGGAGTCACCGCGAACGAGACGCCAACGATGCGGGCGTCCAGATAATTCAGGCTGGTGGTTTCGGTGTCGAAGGCGAACAAATCCGCCCCGCGCAACCGCTCCAGCCAGCCATCGAGCGCGGCCTGATCGAGCACCAGTTGATAATGGGTTGGTTCGCTCGGCATTTCCTCCAAGTCAAGCGAAGGCTGAACCATCACCGGCGCTGGTGTTAGGGCGGATATCTCCCGTCTATCGGACGATAGATCTTTCAGCCAGGAACGAAACTCGTAACGTTCGTACAGCGCCCGCAGCGCGGCGGCGTCGGGCGGCGCGGGCCGCAAATCCTCGAACGCGAGAGGAAGCGGCACGTTGCAATCCAGGGTCGCCAATCGCCGGGACAACGGCAATTGCTCCAGCCCAGCGCGCAATTTGTCGCCGATCTTGCCGGAAATGGCTGCGGCATTCGCCACCAGATTGTCCAGCGAGCCGTACTCGCGCAACCATTTGGCGGCGGTCACCGGCCCCACGCCCGGCACGCCGGGGATGTTGTCGGAACTGTCGCCGACCAGCGCCAGCCAGTCCACGATCAAGGCTGGCGACACCCCGAACTTCTGTTCCACGCCGGCCACATCGGTCACCACGTTCTTCATGGTGTCCAGCATCCGCACCCGATCATCCACCAACTGCGTCAGGTCCTTGTCGCCGCTGACGATCAACACCGGCAACCCTCGCGCCGTCGCCTGTCGGGTCAGCGTGCCGATGACATCGTCGGCCTCGACGCCCGACACTTGCAGCAGCGGCAACCCCAGGGCGCGGACGCAGGCGTGCAGGGGTTCGATTTGTTGAACGAGCTGAGGGTCCAGCGGTGGCCGGTGCGCCTTGTAGTCGGCGAACATCGCATGGCGGAAGGTCTTGCCGGGCGCGTCGAACACCACCGCCAGATAGTCCGGCCGGTAATCGGCCAGCAGCTTGCGCAGCATGTTCAACACGCCGTACAGCGCGCCAGTCGGCTCACCGGCCTTGGTGCTCAGCGCCGGCAGGGCGTTGAACGCCCGGTGCAGCCAGGAGGAACCATCCACCAGCACGCAGGGTTTGGGCGTCGTCATCGCTCGTTTCCTTCATCAAAGCTGATTGATCAGGCTCGCCAGACAGGCCGCCCCGAAGCCGTTATCAATATTCACCACACCGACCCCGCCCGCGCACGAAGTCAGCATCCCCAGCAGCGCCGACAGGCCGCCGAAATTCGCGCCGTAGCCGACGCTGGTCGGCACCGCGATCACCGGGCGGGCCACCAGCCCGGCCACCACGCTGGCCAGCGCGCCTTCCATGCCGGCAATCACGAGGCAGACCCGCGCCGCGCGAATCGCGTCCAGCCGCGCCAGCAAGCGATGCAGGCCAGCCACGCCCACATCATTGATCCGTTCGACCCGGTTGCCGAACAATAGCGCGGTTTCCGCCGCCTCCTCGGCCACCGGCTGATCGGAGGTGCCGGCGGTGATGATGGCGATGGCGGTTTCAGTCAGCGGCCGGACGCGGCGCTGAATCACGATGACGCGCCCCAGCCGGTTGTAGCGGGCTTCGGGACACAACTCCGCCACGGCTTCGTACATCGTATCGGTGGCGCGAGTGGCGAGAATGTCGCCATCACCTTCCAGCAGGGCGGCGACAATGGTTTTAACCTGAGCCACGGTTTTACCCGCGCAATAGATCACTTCGGGATGGCCGCGCCGCAGTTCCCGGTGACTGTCGAGCACCGCCTCGCCCAAATCGCGGAACGGCAGTTCCCGCAACCGGTCCACCGCCCCTTCCACCGCTAGATCGCCAGAACGGACCTGTTCCAGCAGGGCGCGTAAAGTCTCCTCGCGCACGGTCGTTTACTCCGCCGTTGGCGGGGCATTGAAACTGCCCATCCGGTAGCCCTGCAAATCCAGGGTCACGTAACGGAAGCCACAGCCGGTCAGCGCCGCCACCACTTTACTGCCGACGTTCTCATCCAGCAGCCGGGCTCGCTCGGCGCGATCCACCTCGATTCGGGCCAGATCGTCGTGACAGCGCACCCTTACCGTGCCGAATCCCAATGCCCGCA
>CALMNY010000241.1 GCA_937872125.1 uncultured Candidatus Competibacteraceae bacterium
CAAGTCGGAAACCAATAAATACGGCAGCGGCCATCCCCTGCCGTTCGCCACCCGGCTCAGCAACGTGGACGGCATCGTCGAGAAGCCGAAGCCGGAAAACGCGCCGTCCAATCTGGCGGTGGTGGGCCGCTACATCCTGACCTCGCGCATCTTCGACCTGCTGGAGAACACCCCACGCGGGGCCGGCAATGAAATCCAGCTGACCGATGGCATCGCCGCGCTGCTGCACGAGGAGCAAGTGCTGGCCTATGAATTCTCTGGCCGGCGCCACGACTGCGGCAGCAAACTGGGCTATTTGGAGGCGACCATCGAATACGGCCTGCGTCATCCGGAACTGGGCGACCGGTTCCGCGCGTATCTGCGGGCACTCAGCGGGCAGCTTGACAACGCCAGTTCAGTCGCGGAAGTTTAAAAGCCGCGGCCTATTGCGGATCGTCCGCGACCGTGTCCCCGCGCATCGCCGCCAACTGTAAGGGGGAAATTGAGATGTCTCAGGGTATTCTGGTTTTGAACGCCGGTTCGTCCAGCATCAAATTCTCGATGTTCGCCCTGCCAGACGGCGGTGGCGACATGACGCTGGTTTGCCGGGGCTTGCAGGAAAACATCGGCGAAGACGATCCGCATTTCAAGGCGTTCGATCATGCCGGGAAGGTGTTGGTGGACGCCCATCCGACGCCGCCCGATGGGCAGTATCGGAAGCGGGCGTCCGAGCCGCGCCGTCGGGCGAGCGATCCGCCTCCGCCGCCTTCCGCGCCGGTGGCCAAGGCCATTTACAATCACCAGGCGGCGCTGAACGATTTGCTGACCTGGCTGCGGGAGACGCCGGGGCTGCCCCAGGTGATCGCGGTCGGCCACCGGGTGGTGCATGGCGCCAACGATTTCAGCGATCCGCAGTTGTTGACGCCGGAAATTCTGGAACACCTGGAGGAGTTTGTGCCGCTGGCTCCCCTGCACCAGCCGCACAACCTGGCCGGCATCCGCGCCCTGCTCAAGGTGCGGCCCGATCTGCCGCAAGTAGCCTGTTTCGACACGGCGTTCCACCACGGTCAGCCGGAATTGGCGAAAGTGTACGCCCTGCCCAAGACGTACCGCGACGAGGGCGTGCAACGCTACGGGTTCCACGGCTTGTCCTATGAATACATCGCGGGGGCGCTGGCGGCGGCGCTGGGCAGGCCGGCCACCGGTCGGGTGGTCGTGGCTCATCTCGGCAATGGCGCCAGCATGTGCGCGATGCACGATGGCCAGAGCGTGGCCAGCACGATGGGGTTCACCGCGGTGGAGGGACTGCCGATGGGAACGCGCACCGGTTCACTGGACCCCGGCGTGCTGCTCTACCTGATCGAGCGGCACGGCATGGGCGTGCGGTCGCTGACCAATCTGTTGTACAAGCAATCCGGTCTGCTGGGACTGTCGGGATTCAGCAACGACATGCGCGATTTGCTGGCCAGCCCCGATCCCAGCGCCAGGCTGGCGGTGGATTATTTCTGTTACCGGATCGCCCGCGAACTCGGCTCACTGGCGGCGGCGCTGGGCGGGCTGGACGCGCTGGTGTTCACCGGCGGCATCGGCGAGCACGCGGCGGCAGTGCGCGAGCAGGTGTGCGCCCGGTCCGCCTGGCTGGGGATCGAGATTGATCCGGCGGCTAACGCCAGCGACAACCAGCGCCTCGACCGCCCGGGCAGCCGGACGGCGGTGTGGGTGTTGCCCACCAATGAAGAACTGGTCATCGCCCGGCACACCCGGCGGCTGGTGCTGCAACGCTGAAGGGTGAAGACCAGGACGCAATTCCGGTACATCATGCAGAACGCGGAATGGTTGTAATACCATTTCTCGATAGAGAGTACGCTTTTCAGGAGCGTGTAGAAAAATTGCAGGGTGGATGAGCGAAGCGAAATCCACCTTTCTTGATGGCCATGCCCACGTACCTCATCCTCAAACACCTGCACCTGACCGCTGTGGTCCTCAGTTTTGCGCTGTTCATCCTGCGCGGACTGTGGATGTTGGCGGACTCGCCCCAGCTTCAGCGGCGCTGGGTGCGCATCGTCCCGCACCTGATTGATACCGTGCTGCTGGCCAGCGCCATCGGCTTGACCCTGATTCTCCAGCAATACCCGTTCGTCAACGGCTGGCTCACCGCCAAGGTTCTGGCGCTGATCGCCTACATCATTCTGGGCAGCATCGCCCTCAAGCGCGGTCCAACCCGGACGATCCGCGCCCTGGCCTGGGTCGCGGCGCTGGCAACGTTCGGTTACATCGTCAGCGTCGCCCTGACCCATGATCCGCGCGGCTTTCTGACGGGGTGGTGAACGGCGCCGTCGCTGGTTCCCGCCCTGAAAAAACGCCGCCCCAAAGGACGGCGTTTTAGCGTTAAAACTACCCAGCGGCTACTTGAACAGCAGCTCCAGCAGGTTTTGCCGGGCCAGACGGTCGGCTTGACGGTAGCCCGCTGCGCTCCATTCGGCCAGCAGCCGACCGTCATCCATGACTCGGTGGCCGACGAAACTCAGCACGGCAAACTGGCTGTCGGTAAATTCATGCAGGCTGTGCGGATCAGTCACCTTGAGCGCCACCTTGATCTGTGCAACGCCCAGGTCCACATACGCCTTCAGACTATCCATCTGCATGGCGCTCCATTGCTCCACCCGCTCGGTCAGGAACTGATTGGTTCGCTGCCATGGCGCGAACCACTTTGCCAGCAATGCAAAGCTCTCATTCATACCCTTTTCTCCATCCGGTATTGCGAACAGTGAAATTATAGCAAAGAATGTTGCATTGCGACATAAAACTTCGGGCTACCCGTGCGGCGGTAAACCCGGAAATCCTTGTGTCCAATGATATACTGGACAATGCGGCTCAACCGGCGCGCTGGCGCGCTGCCCCGCCGCGCCGATTTCGCACAACTCAGAGATAACTACCATGCCTATCGGTACCACCATTACTGAATTCATCATCGAAGAACAGCGGCAAATCAAGGGTGTGTCGGGCGATTTCACCGCGTTGGTCAACGACGTCGTCATCGCCTGCAAAGCCATTTCCAGCGCCGTTCGCTACGGCAGCCTGGTGGGTGTGCTCGGCACCGCCGACACCGAGAACATCCAGGGCGAGACCCAGAAAAAGCTGGATGTCATCTCCAACAACCTGTTCATCAAGCGCAACGAATGGGCCGGCCACGTCGCCGCCATGGCTTCGGAGGAGATGAACGACGTTTACCACCTGCCGGTCCAGTACCCGCGCGGCAAATACCTGCTGGTGTTCGACCCGCTGGACGGTTCTTCCAATACCGACGTCAACGGCGCGGTCGGCACCATCTTCTCGATCCTGCGCCGCCCCGAGG
>CALMNY010000242.1 GCA_937872125.1 uncultured Candidatus Competibacteraceae bacterium
CGGTGGACGCCGCCGCGCCGATTGCTTTGGACATCGCCCGATGAGCCGCTTCAACATCTCGGCCTGGGGCCTGACGCATTCGTCACTGACCCTGTATATCATCATCTTACTCACGCTGACTGGCCTGCTTTCCTACACCCGCCTGGGCCAGTCCGAAGATCCGCCCTTCACCTTCAAGGTCATGGTGATCCGCACCGACTGGCCCGGCGCCAGCGCGCGGGAGGTCGAACAGCAAATCACCGATAAGATCGAGAAGAAGTTGCAGGAAATCGCCGAGGTGGATGTGATACGCAGCTATTCCCGGCCCGGCGAGTCGCTGGTGTTTTTCATCGTCCAGGGTTCAGTGCCCGCGCGCAACCTGCCGGAAATCTGGTATCAGGTCCGCAAGAAGATCGGCGACATCCGCTATACCCTGCCACAGGGCGTGGTCGGGCCGAGCTTCAACGACGAGTTTGGCGATACCTACGGCAACATCTTTGCGCTGATTGGCGAGGGGTTAGCCTACGCCGATCTCAAACGCTACGCCGAAGCGATCCGCAGCGAGTTGCTGCGGGTGCCCAACGTGGCCAAGGTCAACTTCATCGGCGAACAGGCCGAGCGCGTCTACCTTGATCTGTCCAATACCAAGCTGGCCACCCTGGGCGTGGCGGTCAGCGAGATTGTCGCCGCGCTGGCGCAGCAAAACGTGGAGGCCGCCGCCGGCTTTTTTGAAACCGCCGACGAGCGCATTTATCTGCGACCGAGCGGCCAGTTCAGTGATATCGAGGCGATTCGCGCGACCGTGATTCGCGTCCGGGACCGCAGCTTCCGGCTTGGCGATGTGGCCGAAGTGAAGCGGGGCTACATTGATCCGCCCCGCGAGCGGATGCGCTTTATGGGCAAGGAGGCGCTGGGGCTGGGGGTGTCCATGCGCGCCGGCGGCGACATCATCGCGCTGGGTCGGGCGCTGAATGCCGCCGTGGCGCGGATTCAGGTCCAGTTGCCGGTGGGGGTGACGCTGGCGCGGGTGGCCGATCAACCCCGGGAAGTACGCCGCTCGGTCAACGAGTTTATCAAAGCGCTGGCGGAGGCGGTGACCATTGTTCTGGCGGTGAGCTTGTTGAGCCTGGGGCTGCGCACCGGCATCGTGGTGGCGATCATCATTCCGGTGGTGCTGGCGGTTACCTTTCTGTTCATGCGGCTGTTCGACATCGGTTTGCACAAGATTTCGCTGGGCGCACTGATCGTTGCCCTCGGCCTGCTGGTGGACGACGCCATCATCGCGGTGGAGATGATGGCGACCAAGATGGAACAGGGTTGGGAACGGGCGAAGGCGGCGAGTTTCGCGTACACCTCCACCGCCATGCCGATGCTGTCCGGCACCCTGGTGACGGCGGCGGGGTTCCTGCCCATCGCCACGGCGGCGTCGAGCACCGGCGAATACACCCGTTCGCTGTTCCAGGTGACGGTCATCGCCTTGCTGGTGTCCTGGGTGGCGGCGGTGTGGTTCGTGCCCTATCTGGGTTATTACCTGTTGCCCGATTTCGCCCGCCGCAATAATCAACCCTCGCGGCTGGCGCGGCTGGCCGGGCGGTTCTCGCCCCGACTGGGCGCCTGGCTGACCGTGCATCCGGGCCGTGGCCACGAGCAGCATGATGAGTACGCCATTTATCACACGCGGTTTTATCGCGGGTTTCGGGCGGTAGTGAACGGTTGCGTGCGACATCGCTGGCTGGTGATCGTCACAACCCTCGCCCTGTTTGTCGGCTCTATCATGGCGTTCCGGTATGTGCCCCAGCAATTTTTTCCCGATTCGACCCGGTCCGAGTTGCTGGTGGATTTACGGTTGGCCGAGGGCGCGTCCTCAGTGGCGACCGACCGGGCGGTACAACGGCTGGAGGCGCTGCTGACCAAGGAGCCGGGAGTGGAGAATTATGTCGCCTATCTGGGGACGGGCAGTCCGCGCTTCTACCTGCCGCTCGATCAGCAGCTCACCCAAACCCATTTTGCCCAGTTCGTGGTGCTGACCGGGGGGCCGGTCGAGCGCGAAGCCCTGCGCGCCAGGCTGATTCAACTTTATGCAGAAGACGCTTCCGGGGTGCGCGCGGTGGTTACCCGGCTGGAGAATGGCCCGCCGGTGGGCTTTCCAGTGCAGTACCGGGTGAGCGGGCCGGACATCGGCGAATTGCGCCGCATCGGTCATGAAGTGGCGGCGGCGCTGCGCGATGATCGCGCGCTGTCCAACGTCCATCTCGACTGGGAGGAACCGTCGAAAGTAGTGCGACTGACCGTGGATCAGGACAAGGCGCGGCTGGTGGGCTTGTCCTCGCGCGACATCGCCGACTTTCTCAACACCACGCTCAACGGGCAGACGCTGACCCAGTTCCGCGAGGGCATCGAGACCATCGAAGTCACGCTGCGCGGCGCGGGCGCGGAACGAAAGCACTTGTCGCAATTGGCCGATCTGGCGCTGCCGGTGCGAACCGGGCCGAGCGTGCCGCTGGCCCAGGTCGCGACACTGGAATACGGGTTCGAGGAGGGGGTGATCTGGCGGCGCAACCGGTTGCCGACGGTGACGGCGCGGGCGACGCTGTATGGCGGGACGCAGGCGTCAACAGTGGTCGGGCGGTTGGCGCCACGCATCGAGGCGATTCGGGCGACGCTACCACTGGGCTATCACCTGGAAGTCGGCGGTGCGGTCGAAGAGAGCGCCAAAGGCGGTCAGTCGGTCGCGGCGGGCATTCCGCTGTTGATCGGGGTGGTGCTGACCGTGCTGATGCTGCAATTGCAGAGCTTTTCGCTGACGGCGATGGTGGTCCTGACTGCGCCGCTGGGGATGATTGGAGTGACGGCGTTTTTGCTGGCGTTCAACAAGCCGTTCGGATTTGTGGCGATGCTGGGGACCATCGCGCTGTCGGGAATGATCATGCGCAATTCGGTGATTCTGGTGGATCAGATTCGTCAGGATCAGGAAGCGGGGCGTGGGGCGTGGGAGGCGATTGTCGAGGCGACGGTGCGCCGGTTCCGGCCGATCATGCTGACGGCGGCGGCGGCGATCCTGGCGATGATTCCGCTGACGCGCAGCGCCTTTTTCGGGCCGATGGCGGTGGCGA